>CAZVDW010000844.1:0-2631 GCA_964625645.1 uncultured Rhodospirillaceae bacterium | reverse complement strand
GCCGTCGCGCCCCACCGGGCGATCGCGGCGCGGAGCTTGTCTCGGTCTATGGGTTTGGCCAGAAAATCGTTCATGCCGGCGCTGAGGCAGGCATCGCGATCGGCCGTCATGGCGTTGGCGGTGAGCGCTATGATCGGCACTTCCGCAAGATGTCCGTCGAGAGCGCGAATCCGCCGTGTCGCCTCGATGCCGTCCATCTCGGGCATCTGCATGTCCATCAGAACAATGTCGTAGTCTCCGTCCCGCACCGCGGCCACGCCACGGACGCCGTTGACCGCGGTATCGACGTCGTGGCCATCGCGCTCGAGCATGGCCTGGGCAACGAGCCTGTTGGTCAGGTTGTCTTCGACCAGAAGCACGTCCAAGGACCGCACCTCCGCCGCAATGACACGTTCGCCTGCTTTCGCTGCGGCTGTCTCCTCCCCGACGTAGCCGCAAAGCTCGGCGAGACAGATATCCACCTGCGTTTGGCGGAGCGGAAAGACCAAGGCGTGATCGAAAAGCTCGCCCAGTATCGGGTGCGACAGGGCCACGGAATCAGCGGAGCGCACAAGCACTGTCTGGCATGGTGTCTGCGCGTCGGAGCGCCGCGCCAGCCCGGCAACGCTGAACGCACCGCCATCGCTCAAGGCGTAGTCGAGAAACGCAATGTCAAAAGATTTGGCCTCCGCCGCGGCCAGCGCGGCGGCTGCGCCGTCGGTGTCGCCGACGGTAGTCACGGCAATGTCGAGAGCGGCGAGCTCGAGCTCCAGGCCGCGACGGCACATGGCATTCGTGACCGCCACCAGGGCTCGCTTCCCCGCCATCCGCCTGGCCAACTCGTCGCGCTCGCGGCCTCCCGTTTCCTGGCCATATCCGAGCCTGATCGTGAACCAGAACGTGCTGCCCTCGCCATGGGTGCTCTCGATCCCGATTTCCCCCTCCATCAGCTCAACGAGGCGCTTTGAGATGGCGAGGCCGAGGCCGGTGCCGCCATGCTTCCGACTGTCGGTACTGTCGGACTGCGTGAATTTCTCGAACATATTGTCGGAATAGGATTCGGGAATGCCGATCCCGGTGTCGATAACCTCGACACGAATGAGACACGAATTTCCCGACCGCTCCACCACGCTGGTACGCACGAGAATGCCGCCGACAACGGTGAATTTGACGGCGTTTCCCATCAAGTTGAGCAACACTTGGCGCAGTCTCTTGGCATCGCCGACGAAACGTTTCGGAACATCGCGCTCCATGCATGTCGCGATGCCGATACCCTTGTCCTCGGCGCTCGGCCCGAGCAACTCGGCGACGCCGTCGATGGTTGCCGGAAGGTCGAACTCGCGCCGCTCCAATTCCAGCTTGCCCGCCTCGACTTTCGAGAAATCCAGAACGTCGTCGATGATATCGAGCAAGGCTTGGCCCGAGGAGCGGATATTCGTAGCGAACTGCTTCTGCTCCTGGTCGAGCGAGGTGTCCATGAGCAAGTCCACCATGCCCAACACACCGTTCATGGGGGTGCGGATTTCGTGGCTCATGGTTGCCAGAAATTCCGACTTGGCTTTGTTGGCGGCATCTGCCCGATGCAGCGCGTCGGCAAGCTCCAGGGTACGCTCGGTCACGCGCTCTTCGAGATGCTCGCGTCCGCGGCGCAATTGGTCGCGATAGAGCTCCTGTTGTTCGCGCAGCTCGTTGAAAGCCTGCACGACCTCTCCCAGCTCGTCATCGCTGGCCCAGGCGATGGGCTCGTGTCCCTGTTCCTCGTGCGCCTTGCGAATGGAGTTTCGCAGGAGATCTAACGGCCGGCCAACTACCCTTCGGTTGGCAAGAGTAATTGCCAGCATCACCGCAGCCAGTAGCAGCACGACCATGACGCTGTCGAGCAGCACCCGCGCCCGAAACTGTGCCCGCAAATGGCTGTCGGTCCAGACCACGCGCAGCATGCCGACCACCGCCTCGCCATCGCCAGCGTCGAATGTTACCTGGCGATCCACAACGGTGGCAGCCCCTTCAACCGACTCGAGCGCTCCCGCGCTGGCCAAAACATTACCGAAATCGTCATGTACTTCCGCACCGGCAATGTCGGGTTCAACGACCAGAGCCGCAAGCAGGAGCTCTACCTGCTCGTTATTCAATAGCCATAGCGGCTCAGCCAGCAAGACACGGTAATGCTCGACGGTCTCGTCGAATTCGGCTTTCAGCGCCTGGCGTGCCGAGGCGAACGCGTTAAGCTCTGTACTGATAGATAATATTATAGCAATGATTAATATTATCGGGGCAGCTATCGCGAATATCTTGGCTCGCACCGTCCGCGCACGAAACAAGCGTTCGAGAAGCGAGCGGCCCGGCACGATCGATCTACCTTGCCTCGGAGTCGAAGCTCTCTTCGAAATAGGCCGTAAACATGGCCGCGCTGTCTATCCTTACGATTTGCGCATTGACCTCATCGCGAAGTCGGCGGCCATCGCCGTCGTCGCGGAAGCACAGGTAAAGATCGTTCACGGCCAGCGGGCGCTCGTCGAAACGCAGCGCTTGAGCGGCGACACGAACCTGCTCATCGGTACGCGCGAGGTAATCGAGAACAAGGCGGTCGACGATAGCAATGTCGACCTGGCCGCGACTGAGCTTGATCAAATTTTCCGAATCGTCGCGCGA
>CAZVDW010000843.1:0-5610 GCA_964625645.1 uncultured Rhodospirillaceae bacterium | reverse complement strand
CTTCCGGCTCGGGACGCCGCCACGCCTGCCGGAAGATGCGCGTTTTCTCGGCTTGGTGGGCGGCACGGCACAATGGATATTCGTGCGTGACGACGTGGCCGCGATCACCGTCAGTGCCGCCGATGCCTTGGCGGCGCAGGACAACGACGCCATCGCCGCGACCGTCTGGCAGGATATGGCCAAGGCATTGGCATTGCCGGATGGGCCCATGCCGCCCCATCGCGTCATCAACGAGCGCCGCGCGACATTTGCCCAGACACCGGCGGCGGCAAGATTGCGGCCGGGCGCGGCAACCGCCTATGCCAACCTATGGCTGGCGGGGGATTGGACGGACACCGGGCTGCCGGCGACCATCGAGGGTGCCATCCAGTCGGGACAGAAGGCGGCGCGCCTGGCGGTCTCGCTGGCGTAACCCGATTGATCGCGTCGGCGATTGCGAGTATGAAGATAACGCGATTATTCGTTGGTATCTCAATAAGTTTCGCTGGGCTTGGATGCGGCCAAGAGCGAATTTGAGGAGTGGCAAAATCAGCAACTCGAAACCGACTCCGATTCTCGACGCCATCGACTCGCCGGCCGATGTCCGCGGTCTCTCGGATGCCGACCTGGTCCAGCTTGCGGGTGAAGTGCGCCAGGACATGATCGAGCAGGTCTCGCGCACCGGTGGTCATCTCGGTGCGGGGCTGGGCGTGGTCGAGCTGACCGTGGCGCTGCACCATGTCTTCGACACGCCGCGCGACCGCCTGATCTGGGACGTTGGCCATCAGTCCTATCCCCATAAGATACTCACCGGCCGGCGCCAGCGCATGGCGGGCCTGCGCATGAAGGGCGGCCTGTCCGGCTTCACCAAGCGAGCCGAAAGCGAATTCGACCCCTTCGGCACCGCGCATTCCTCGACATCGGTTTCGGCCGGGCTCGGCATGGCCGTCGCGCGCGATCTGGACGGCGGCGACAACAACGTCATCGCGGTGATCGGCGACGGCGCCATGAGTGCCGGCATGGCCTACGAGGCGATGAACAATGCCGGCTCGCTCGGTAGCCGCCTGGTGGTGATCCTCAACGACAACGACATGTCGATCGCGCCGCCGGTGGGTGCCATGAGCGCCTATCTGTCGCGGCTGATCTCTTCGCACTCCTATCGCAGCCTGCGCCATGTGGCGAGCCAGGTCGCCAGGAAGTTTCCCCGCCCGATGGCGGAGATGCTGCGCCGGGCCGAGGAATATGCTCGCGGCATGGTGACCGGCGGCACCTTGTTCGAGGAAATGGGCTTCTACTATGTCGGTCCCATCGACGGCCACAATATCGAGCATCTGCTGCCTGTGCTGAAGAACGTGCGCGACGCGGACGCCGGCGGGCCGGTGCTGGTGCACGTGGTGACCGAGAAGGGCCATGGTTATGCGCCCGCCGTCGAATCGGCGGACAAGTATCACGGCGTCGGCAAGTTCGATGTGGTAACCGGTGCCAAGGCGAATAAGGCGAGCAATGCACCGAGCTATACCAACGTCTTTGCCCAAAGCCTTATCGCGGAAGCCACGCGCGACGACAAGATCGTTGCCGTCACGGCGGCGATGCCGTCCGGAACCGGGCTCGACAAGTTCGCTGACAAGTTCCCGGAGCGCTGTTTCGATGTGGGTCTCGCCGAGCAGCATGCGGTGACCTTTGCCGCCGGCATGGCGACAGAGGGCTATCGGCCTTTCGCCGCCATCTATTCCACCTTTCTGCAGCGCGGCTTCGATCAGGTGGTGCACGATGTCGCGATCCAGAAGCTGCCGGTGCGCCTGGCCATCGACCGCGCCGGTCTGGTCGGCGCGGACGGTGCCACCCATGCCGGCTCTTACGACGTTGCCTATCTCGGCTGTCTGCCGGGCTTCGTGATCATGGCCGCCGCCGACGAGGCGGAGCTCGTGCACATGGTGGCGACCGCGGCCCGCATAGACGACCGGCCGAGCGCCGTGCGCTTCCCGCGGGGCGAGGGCATCGGTTGCGACATGCCCGAGCGCGGCGTGGCGCTGGAAATCGGCAAGGGCCGCGTTTTGCGTGAAGGCACGGCCGTGGCGATCCTAAATTTCGGCGCCCGGCTCGCCGAGTGCGCGAAGGCCGCGGACGAGCTTGCCGCGCACGGTCTTTCCACGACACTCGCAGACGCCCGCTTTGCCAAGCCCCTGGACACGGCTCTGGTCAGCCGGCTGGCGCGAGAACACGAGGTGCTGATCACTATCGAGGAAGGCGCGATCGGTGGCTTTGCGGCCCATGTATTGCAGTTCCTGGCCAAGGACGGGCTGCTCGATGGTGGGCTCAAGGTTCGTCCGATGACGTTGCCGGACCGTTTTATCGACCATGGCTCACCGGCGGAGATGTACAAAGACGCCGGCCTGACCGCGACCGACATCGTGGTGACCGCGCTCGCCGCCCTGGGTCGCGACGAGGGCGTCTCGGCGATCGCTTCCGAGACGGCCTGACGTTATCGCGGCGATGACGGAACCTGCGGCCACGGCAGCGGTTCGCCCGGCACTCGATCAGGTGATTGAGGAGGCCTCGGCCAAGCTGATCTCGGCGCGCCGCGACGACGGCCACTGGTGCTTCGAGCTTGAGGCCGACTGCACCATTCCGGCCGAGTATGTGATGCTCGGCCATTATCTCGATGAGATCGATATCGAGCGCGAGGCCGGCATCGGCCGCTATTTGCGCGCTCGTCAGGGCGAGCATGGCGGCTGGCCGTTGTTCCATGGCGGAGATATCGACATATCCTGTTCGGTGAAGGCGTATTACGCGCTGAAACTGATCGGCGACGACATCGAGGCGGCGCATATGCGAAAGGCGCGCGAGGCCATCCTGGCCCAAGGCGGCGCCGCGCGCAGCAATGTCTTCACGCGCTTCGCCCTGGCCTTGTTCGGGCAGGTGCCGTGGCGCGCGGTGCCCGTGATGCCGCCGGAGATCATGCTGCTGCCGCGCTGGTTCCCCTTCCATATGACCAAGGTTTCCTACTGGTCGCGCACGGTGATCGCGCCGCTGCTGGTGTTGGCGGCTTACAAGCCGCGGGCGCGCAATCCGCAAGGCGTCGGCGTGGCGGAGCTGTTCACGGTGCCGCCCGAGCAGGAGCGCAGGTATTTTCCGCCCCGCGGCAAGGTGGCGGCGGCGTTCCTCGTGCTCGACCGCGTGTTGCGGGCGATCGAGCCGCTGGCGCCGAAGCGCCTGCGCCGCCGGGCCGTCGACCGGGCCATGGCGTTCGTTGCCGAGCGCCTCAATGGCGAGGAGGGCCTGGGCGCGATCTTCCCGGCCATGGCCAATGCCTTGATGGCCTATGACACCCTTGGCCATGGCCCCGGCCATCCCCAGCGTGACCTCTGCCGCAGGGCGATCGACAAGCTGCTGGTGGAAGGGGGCGAGGAGATCTATTGCCAGCCCTGCCTGTCGCCGGTCTGGGATACCGCGCTCGCCGCCCACGCCATGCTGGAGGTTGGCGGTGAGAGCGAGCGGGCGGCTGCCGCGAAGGCCTGCGATTGGCTCGCCGAGCGGCAAGTGCTGGATGGCTTGGCCGACTGGCGCGAGCGCCGTCCCGACCTGCGCCCTGGCGGTTGGGCGTTCCAATATGCCAACCCGTATTATCCGGATGTGGATGACGCGGCCGTTGCCGCCATGGTGCTCCATCGTGCCGGCGAGCCGCGGCATCGTGAGAATGTCGGCCGCGCCCTCGAATGGCTCGACGGCATGCAGAGCGGCGACGGCGGCTGGGGCGCCTTCGATGTCGACAACACGCATGAATACCTCAACCACATTCCCTTTGCCGACCATGGTGCCTTGCTGGACCCGCCCACTGAGGATGTCAGCGCGCGCTGTGTCGGCGCGCTTTGCCAGGCGGGCCGCGGCCGTGACGACCCCACCGTGGCGCGCGGCATCGCCTATCTCGAAGAGACCCAGCAGGAAGATGGCTCCTGGTTTGGCCGTTGGGGAACGAACTATGTTTATGGCATCTGGTCGGTGCTAAACTCGCTCAATATCGCGGGCTATGACATGGCGTCTGACAGGGTGCGGCGTGCCGTCGCCTGGCTCGAAACGCGCCAGCGAAAAGATGGCGGCTGGGGCGAGGACGGCGCCACGTACGAGCCGGCGCGGCGCGACGAGGTCAAAGAGAGCACGCCATCGCAAACCGCCTGGGCGATCTTGGCGCTGATGGCCGCGGGCGAGGTGGAGTCGGCTGCGGTGCGCCGCGGTATCGACTATCTGCTTGCCGCGCCGCGCGAGGATCCGCGCTGGCACGAGGACTGGTTCACCGCCGTCGGCTTTCCGCGCGTCTTCTATCTGCGCTATCACGGCTATGCCGCCTACTTCCCGCTTTGGGCCCTGGCGCGCTATCGCAATCTGACCCGCGGCAACGCCCGCTTTCCCGCCTACGGGATGTGAACGGATGGCGCGCGTCGGGGTCGTGACCGGGTTGCACATGGAGGCCGCGGCGGTGCGCTGGGCGCTCAAGCGGCGACCGCCCGAGGCCGAGGTGCTGGTGGCCTGTCACGGGCCGGGGCCGATCCGCGCGCGCGCCGCGGCCCAGGCCTTGCTCGATGACGGCGCCAAGGCGCTGGCCAGCGTCGGTCTGGCGGGCGGCCTCAAGCCGATCCTTTGGCCGGGCACGGTCGTGGTCGCGCGCGACGTGGTAACGGCCGGGGGCACCCTGTATCGCAGCGACGAGGCCTGGCGCGGGCGTCTGATCAGGCGCTTGATGGGCGATGACGACGTGGTCGAGGGCCGCCTGTTCGGGACCGACGCGCCGGTGCTTTCGGCGGCAGAGAAGGCGCAGCTCTTCGCCGACCATGAAGCCTCCGCAGTGGATATGGAAAGCCATGCCGTCGCGGCGGTGGCCGAGCAGGCGCAGGTGCCCTTCGCCGCCGTTCGTGCCGTCGCCGACGCGCCCGAGCGTTCCGTGCCGGCGCTCGCCCGCAACGGCATGCGCGAGGACGGCACGGTGACGCCATGGCCCGTGATGGCGCGTCTCCTGGGCCAGCCCTGGCGCCTGCCGGCCATGCTGGCGACAGCACTCGAGACGCGGCGCGGTCTTGTCGCCTTACGCCGGGTGTTGCTGGAGACCGGCGCCGTCGGCGGCGTCGCGATGCCCGGCTGAGAGTGCCCCATCGAACGGTGACATATAACGGTGACAGTTTACTTTTTTCTTTGCTTTTCGATGCTGCGAACTGCTAAGGAAAAACGTAAACTGTCACCGTTAGTAGTCACCGTTACATGGCGGTGGCGACCCGTCGTCGCGGGCTTACGCCGCGTCTTCGTCGGCGGCGTCGGCCTCGGTGAGAAAGCGTGAGACGTTGTCGTCGAAGACGTAGTCGGCGGGGCGCGCCTTCGACAGATCGATGTCGGGCGCCATCTCGCCTTCCGTGCGGATGCCGCGCAGCCAGACGCCGAAGGCTTTCAGGGGCCGCGACAGGGTTTCGTTGACCGCGCTCGGCTCGTAGCCGCAATGCACCATGCAGTCGGCGCATTTCTCGTAAGCGCCGGTGCCGTAGGCCTGCCAGTCCGTCTGTTCCATCAGCTCGCGGAAACCGTCGACAAAGCCTTCGCCGAGCAGATAGCAGGGGCGCTGCCAGCCGAACACGTTGCGCGTCGGGT
>CAZVDW010000842.1:0-5740 GCA_964625645.1 uncultured Rhodospirillaceae bacterium | reverse complement strand
AAGTCGATTTCGTGCTGCCCGAGCGTCTCGATGCCAACTATATCGGCGAGGACGGCGACAAGCACCGCCCGGTCATGCTGCACCGGGCCATCCTCGGCTCCTTCGAGCGTTTCATTGGCATTCTGGTCGAGAACTATGCCGGGCGCCTGCCCATGTGGCTGTCGCCGGTCCAGGCCGTGGTCGCCACCATCACCAGCGACGGCGATGCCTATGCCACGGAGGTGCGCGATGCCTTCGCCGCCGCCGGTCTGCGCTGCGAAAGCGACCTGCGCAACGAGAAGATCAACTACAAGGTCCGTGAGCACAGCCACGCCAAAGTGCCCGTGATCGCCGTCGTCGGCGCCCGCGAGGCGGCCGAAAGAACCATTTCGCTGCGCCGTTTGGGCGAAAAGAATCAGGAAGTGCTTGCCCTCGACGATGCGATATCGATACTTGTCGCCGACGCCGCCGATCCGCTGACTCGGAAAGCCGGCACTTGAACGAGGTGTATACCCCCCAGAGCTGTCAAAGTCGTGTTGTGGCTCTCGGGAGGGAGGGGCTGCTGCTTTTGCGAGCCTTGATGTCAACAACGAGAGGAGAAGCCCGATAGCCAGATTCCATCCGCCCGTGCCCCCGCAACGCGAGGGCCCACGCGCCAACGACCAGATTCATGCCGATCCGGTACGCCTGGTCGACGATGAGGGTGAAATGATCGGGGTGCTGTCCTTAAGGGACGCCCAGACCCGTGCCGACGACGCGGGGCTCGACCTGGTCGAGGTCTCGCCCAACGCCGCGCCGCCGGTCTGCAAGATTCTCGATTACGGCAAGTACAAGTACGATGCGCAGAAGCGCGCCGCCGAAGCGCGCAAGAAGCAGAAGACCATCGACATCAAGGAAATCAAGATGCGTCCCGGCATCGATGACCACGATTACGATGTCAAGATGCGCAGCATCGTCAAGTTCCTCGGCGAAGGCGACAAGGTCAAGGTGACCCTGCGCTTCCGCGGCCGCGAGATGGCCCATCAGAACCTCGGCATGCAGGTGCTCGACCGCGTCCGCGACGAGCTCGACGAGCTCGGCAAGGTCGAACAGTTCCCCAAGATGGAAGGCCGCCAGATGACCATGGTGATCGCCCCGAGATAAGGGGCGAGCCATGGCTTGCATCCGGTATCGCCAGGGGCTATAACCCGCCGCCTGTGCCCGGCGGCCCGCATGGTCGGCCGGGCTTGCTTCGCCGGTGCCGATTTAAGATGCCGGCAACGATCCTGTCGAGGACAGAGCTAATGCCCAAGCTCAAGACCAAGAGCGGCGCCAAGAAGCGCTTTCGTCTCACTGCCACAGGCAAGGTGCGCATGAACCAGGCCGGCAAGCGCCATGGCATGATCAAGCGCACCAAGAAGTTCATCCGCAACCAGCGCGGCTCGACCATCATGGCCGATTCCAACGCGCGGGTCGTCAAGCGGCACTTCCTTCCCAACGGCTGAGCGAGCGGAGAGAACCGATGGCACGAGTCAAGCGCGGCGTCACCACCCACGCCCGGCACAAGAAAGTCCTGAAGGCGGCCAAGGGCTATTACGGCCGCCGCAAGAACACCTTTCGCGTCGCCACCCAGGCGGTCGAGAAGGCGGGCCAGTATGCCTATCGCGACCGCCGCAACCGCAAGCGCGCCTTCCGCCGCCTGTGGATCCAGCGCATCAATGCCGGCGCCCGCCTGCACGGTCTGACCTATGGCGAGTTCATGCACGGTCTGACCGAGGCCGGCATCGACCTCGACCGCAAGGTGCTGGCCGATATCGCGGCCCGCGACCCGGGCGGTTTCGAGGCTTTGACCATGGCCGCGCGCGAGGCGCTCGCCGAGGGCTAGAACGCCAGGCGCTGGTCCGTTAGTTTCGGGGGGCGTTCCAGTCGGAACCGCCCCCTTTTCCATGGCTCCCATTCATGGCTCTCAGGCGAAGACGAGACGGCATATGACCATCAGCGAAACCGCCGCCCGGGTGCGCGAGGAGTTCTCCACCGCGATCGCCGATGCGGCGACCCTGGATACTCTCGAACAGCTGCGCGTCGCCGCCCTCGGCAAGAAAGGCCGGGTCAGCGAGCTGATGCGCGGCCTCGGCGGCATGAGTCCGGAAGAGCGCAAGCAGGCCGGCCCCCTGCTCAACGGCCTCAAGCGCCAGCTTGGCGAGGCCATCGAGGCGCGCCGCGGCGCGCTCGAAGTGGCGGCGCTCGATGCCCGCCTGGCGCAGGAGCGCATCGACGTCAGCGCGCCGGTGCGCGCCGAAGCCGCCGGCGGCGTGCATCCGGTCAGCCAGGTGCTCGACGAGATCACCGAGATTTTCGCCGACATGGGGCTCGAAGTCGCCGAAGGCCCCGACATCGAGACCGATTTCAACAATTTCACGGCGCTCAACATCCCGCCCGAGCATCCGGCGCGGCAGATGCACGACACCTTCTATTTCCCGGAACGCGAAGACGGCTCCAAGCTGGTGCTGCGCACCCACACCTCGCCGGTGCAGATCCGCACCATGATGGGCGGGCCGCCGCCGCACCGCATCGTCATCCCCGGGCGCACCTATCGCTGCGACTACGACATGACCCACACGCCGATGTTCCACCAGGTCGAGGGGCTGGTGGTCGACCGCGACACCCATATGGGCCACCTCAAAGGCTGCCTGATCGACTTCACCCGCGCCTTTTTCGAGGTCGCCGACCTGCCGCTGCGCTTTCGCCCCAGCTATTTCCCCTTTACCGAGCCCTCGGCGGAAGTGGATATCGGCTGCAACACCTGCGGCGGCAATTTCCGCGCCGGCCACCAGGGCAATGACGGCGACGGCTGGATGGAGATCCTCGGCTGCGGCATGGTGCACCCCAAGGTGCTGGCCAATTGCGGCCTCGACCCGGCGGAATATCAGGGCTTCGCCTTCGGCATGGGCATCGACCGCCTGGCCATGCTGAAATACGGCATCCGCGACCTGCGCGCCTTTTTCGACTGCGATCTGCGCTGGCTGCGCCATTACGGTTTCGCGGCGCTCGACCTGCCGAGCCTGGGCCAGGGGCTGAGCCGATGAAGCTGACCCTGAGCTGGCTTAAGGAGCATCTGGAGACCGAGGCTTCGCTCGACGAGATCTCGGCGGCGCTGACCATGCTCGGCCTCGAGGTCGAATCGATCACGGATCGGGCGGCCGAGCTGGCGCCCTTCACCGTCGCCTATGTCGAGGCCGCGGAGCAGCACCCCAACGCCGACCGCTTGCGCGTCTGCAAGGTCGACACGGGCGCGGAAGTGCTCGACGTGGTCTGCGGCGCCCCCAACGCACGCGCGGGCATGAAAGGCGTCTTCGCGCCCATCGGCACGCATATCCCTGGCACCGACATGGTGCTGGAGAAGCGCGCCATCCGTGGCGTCACCGGTTTCGGCATGCTTTGTTCCGAGCGCGAGATGGGTATCTCGGACGACCACGAAGGCATCATCGAGCTGCCCGCGGACGCCGAGGTCGGCGCGGCCTTTGCGCCATTGGTGGGCCTCGACGACCCGCTCATCGACATTGCCGTCACGCCCGACCGCGCCGACTGCCTCGGCGTGCTCGGCATCGCCCGCGACCTTGCCGCCGCCGGCCTCGGCAAGCTGATCACGCCGGCGGTCGAGCCGTTGCAGGGGGACTTCACCAGCCCCATCGGCGCCCGCCTCGACTTCGCTTCCGAAACGGCCGAGCCCTGCCCGCTCTTCGTCGGCCGCTATATCCGTGGCGTCAGGAACGGCCCGAGCCCGGACTGGCTGCAACGGCGCCTGCGCGCCGTCGGCCTGCGGCCGATCTCGGCCCTGGTCGACATCACCAATCTCGCCACCCTCGACCGGGCGCGGCCGTTGCACGTGTTCGATGCCGATGCGCTGGCCGGCAACATCCACGTGCGCCTGGCCCGCGCCGGCGAGAGCCTGGCGGCGCTCGACGACAAGACCTACGAGCTCGATTCTGAGATGTGCGTGATCGCCGACGATGACGGCCCGGTGGCGCTCGCCGGTGTCATCGGCGGGGTGCCCACGAGCTGTACGGCCGAGACCACCAACGTCTTTGTCGAATCGGCCTATTTCGATCCCGTTCGCACGGCAACCACCGGGCGCAAGCTGCAGATCGAATCGGACGCCCGCTATCGCTTCGAGCGCGGTGTCGACCGCGAGGGCACGGCACCCGGCGCGCAATATGCCACCCATCTGATCCTCGACATCTGCGGTGGCGAGGCCAGCGAGCTGGTGATCACCGGCGGCGTGCCACTGGACGAGCGCGAAATCACCTTCCGGCCCGGCCGCGTGCATGCGCTGGGCGGGCTTGACGTGCAGCGTGACGAAAGCGTGGCCATTCTCGGCGCCCTTGGTTTTGCGCCGCAGACAGGCGGCGAGGACATCACGGTGAGCGTGCCGACTTGGCGCCACGACATCGACGGCGAGGCCGATATCGTCGAGGAGGTGCTGCGCGTCAAGGGCTTCGACGCCATTCCCGCCGTCTCCCTGCCGCGCCCGCATGCGGTGGCGGTTCCCGGCCTCGACGGAGCCAAGCGGCGTGCCCGCCAGGCGCGCCGCGCCTTGGCCGCGCGCGGGCTTAACGAATGCGTGACCTGGTCGTTCCTCTCGGGCGAGCAGGCGGAGATGTTCGGCGGCGGCAAGCCTGAGCTTGCGTTGGCCAATCCGATCTCGAGCGAGCTAACCGATATGCGCCCAAGCACGCTACCCAATCTGCTCGCTGCGGTGGCGCGCAACCGGGCGCGCGGCTTCGACGATTTCGGCCTCTTCGAGATCGGCCCAATCTACAGAGACGACGCGCCCGAAGGCCAGGGCCTGGTGGCGGGCGGCCTGCGCCGCGGCCAGAGCGGCCCGCGCAACTGGCTCGACGGCCCACGACCGGTTGACGCTTTCGATGCCAAGGGTGACGCGCTTGCGTTGCTCACGGCGCTCGGTGCTCCGGCGGACCGTGCCAGCGTCACGGCGGACGCGCCGGACTGGTACCATCCGGGCCGCTCCGGTGTGCTGCGGCTCGGCCCGAAAACCGTGCTCGGTCATTTCGGCGAGCTGCACCCGCGCGTGCTCGCGACATTCGATGCCGAGGCACCGATTGTCGCCTTCGAGCTTTTCCTCGACGCCCTGCCGCAGCCCAAGGCCAAGGCCACGCGCGCGCGCCCACCCTTCGCGGTCTCCGACCTGCCCACGGTCTCGCGCGACTTCGCCTTCCTGGTCGACGACACCGTGCAGGCCGAGGACATCCTCCGCGCCGTGCGCCAGGTCTCGGCCAAGAACCCGCTCAAGCTGCCGTTTTCGGACATCACATTGTTCGACATCTACGACGGCCAGGGCATGGCCGAAGGCAAAAAATCCGTCGCCTTCTCCATCACCCTGCAACCGGCCGAGCGCACGCTCACAGACGACGACATCAAAGCGATCGCCGACGCCGTCGTGGCCCAGGTGAGCAAAGCCACCGGCGGCGAGTTGAGGGGGTAAGCGTAGGCGGCTCATGACCGATCTCGCTCACATTCGCAATTTCGCCATCGTGGCGCATATCGACCATGGCAAGTCGACGCTGGCCGACCGCCTGATCGAGCGTTGCGGCGGCTTGGCGGCGCGGGAGATGTCGGCGCAGGTGCTCGATTCGATGGATATCGAGCGCGAGCGCGGCATTACCATCAAGGCGCAGACCGTGCGCCTGACCTACACGGCACAAGACGGCGAGACCTATACGCTGAACCTCATCGACACGCCGGGGCATGTGGACTTTTCCTA
>CAZVDW010000841.1:0-1756 GCA_964625645.1 uncultured Rhodospirillaceae bacterium | reverse complement strand
GGAAGTGCGCGCGCATGATTTCCTCGAAGTCAACGATGGCTATGACATGGCGCGCGCATTGTTCGAGGCCGAACGCTGCCTGCGCTGCCAGGACCCGGTATGTGTCGATGGCTGTCCGGTGCGTATCCCGATCCCCGAATTCATCCACGCCGTCGCCGCCGGCGACATGCCCGAAGCCGCCGCGATCCTGCGCGGCGCCAACCCGCTGCCCGCCATCTGCGGACGGGTCTGTCCGCAGGAGACCCAGTGCGAGGAGCTGTGCCACCTGAGCACCCGCTTCACGCCGGCGGGGATCGGCCATCTCGAGCGCTTCGTCGCCGATTGGGAGCGCGCCCAGCCGGCCGAGGAAGGCGCTCGCCAGCCCTGGCGCGACGAAAAGATCGCGATCATCGGCTCCGGCCCGGCCGGGCTGGTATGCGCCGGCCAGTTGGTCGATATGGGCTATCCGGTGACCATTTACGAGGCGTTGCACGCGCCGGGCGGCGTATTGCGCTACGGCATCCCGGAATTCCGCCTGCCCAACTCCGTGCTCGACTGGGAAATCGATATTCTCAGGCAGCGCGGCGTCGAGATCGTCACCAATGTCATCGTCGGCAAGACCATCGCCCTCGACGACCTGTTGGACAATATGGGATTCGCCGCCGTCTTTGTCGGCACCGGCGCCGGGCTGCCCAAATTCCTCGGCATCCCCGGCGAGAACCTGAACGGCGTGTTTTCCGCCAACGAATTCCTTACCCGCATCAATTTGATGCGCGCCTATGACTTCCCGAACGCCGATACGCCGATGAAGATCGGCAGGCGCGTCGCCGTGATCGGCGCCGGCAACACGGCGATGGACACCGTGCGCTCGGCGGTGCGCCTGGGTGCGGAAAAAGGGTTGATCGTCTACCGCCGCAGCGAAGCCGAAATGACGGCCCGCATCGAAGAGCATCAACACGCCATCGAGGAAGGCATCGAATTCCACTGGCTGACCAATCCGATCGAAGTGCTCGGCAACGAAGAGGGCTGGGTGACCGGCCTGAGATGCCAGGTCATGGAGCTCGGCGAGCCCGATGAATCGGGGCGCGCGCGGCCGATTCCGGTGAAAGGCGAAGAGATCATCATCCCGGTCGACGATGTGGTGCTGTCGATCGGCACGACGCCCAACCCGCTGCTGTTGCAGAGCACCGCCGGGCTGGAGACCGACCGCTGGGGCTGCCTGGTCGCCGACGAGGAAAGCGGGCGCACCACGCGGGCGCGGATTTACGCCGGCGGCGACGTCGTCACCGGCGCCGCCACCGTCATCCTCGCCGCCGGCGCCGGCAAGAACGCCGCCGAGGCCATCCATAGCGACCTGTCGGCCGAGGATCTTAAGAGCGCCCGGCAATAACGCTTTTAGAGCAAATCCCGAGCAGGTGGAATCACCTGCGACGACGCATTTGCTTACACCCAAAGAGATAGAGCGTGGCGGGTGAGCGCAAGCGAACCTGACATGCTCTAGCCCGGCACGAAAAAATTCCTAAAGCTCGGCGAAGCTGCGGCGGTGGTGGTCGGTGTTGCCGAATAGCGTTTCTATCATCGCCAGGCGTTTGAAATAATGGCCGACGGCGAGCTCGTCGGTCATGCCCATGCCGCCATGCAGCTGCACCGCCTGCTCGCCGATCAGTTTGCCGGCCTTGCCGATCTGCACTTTGGCGGCACTGGTGGCGGCGGCGGTGGCGGTGGCGGTCGCCACGGTGCCGAGCGCGGCGGCGGCGCGGTAGGTCAGCGATTTCGA
>CAZVDW010000840.1:0-2494 GCA_964625645.1 uncultured Rhodospirillaceae bacterium | reverse complement strand
CCCACTGTGGCATTTGCGCTGTGGCGGCTCGTCTTCGGTGGCTGATCTGTTAACATTAATCCCGGGAGGAGAGGCCGACGTGACTGGCAGTATCCGGGAATGGTTAGACGGCCTGGGGCTCGGGCTTTACGCAGATACGTTTGAAGAAAACGAACTCGATCTCGACCTCGTTTCAGACCTCGATGATGCCGACCTGAATGATCTTGGTGTCACCGCCATGGGGCACCGCAAGAAGCTCCTACGCGCGATTGCGATCCTGGGGTCGACGTCACCAGTGGCGCACGATGGCGGAGACGCGGCGGCGGCTCGCGTCGAACCATCGGCAGTTGGAGCGGCTCCTCAGGCCGAGCGCCGTCAGCTTACGGTGATGTTCATCGATCTGGTGGGCTCGACGGGACTGTCCGGGCGGCTCGATCCCGAGGACTATCGCGCGCTCATCACCTCGTTCCAAGAAGTCTGCTCGGCCGTGGTGCGGCGTTTCGACGGCTATGTCGCCCGCTATCTCGGCGACGGAATCTTGAGCTATTTTGGCTACCCCCAAGCCCATGAGGACGATGCCGAGCGCGCGGTGCGTGCCGCCTTGGCCACCATGAGCGCGGTCGACGATGTAGCTGAGCCCGAAAGCAAGAAGCTTCAGGCGCGCATCGGTATCGCGACCAGCCTGGTTGTTGTAGGCGACGTCATCGGTGACGGCGTGTCGGAGCAGGCCGCCGTCTCGGGCGAGACGCCCAACTTGGCTGCGCGCCTGCAAGCCGAGGCAGAGCCGGGCGGTGTCGTCGTGAGCGAGAGCACCCAGCGGCTCGCGCGTGGCTTGTTCGAATTCGAGGACCTCGGGCCACGGGACCTCAAGGGCATCGCGGAGCCCGCTAAGGCGTGGCGGGTCACAGGTGAAATTGCTTCCGAGAGCCGGTTCGAGGCGAGGCGTGGAAGCGGGCTCACCGAGTTCGTCGGCCGTGAAAGCGAAATCGCGATGATGCTTGACCGCTGGAAGCAAGCGAAAGACGCCGAGGGTCAGGTCGTCTTGCTTGAAGGCGAGCCGGGCATCGGCAAAAGCCGCATCGCGCAGGTTTTGAGGGAGTGTGTGGCGCGCGAGCCGCATTTCCGGTTGCGCTATCAATGCTCGCCCTATCACGCCAACAGTGCCCTCCATCCCGTTATCGAGCAGTTCGAGCGGGCGGCGGGGTTCGCGCGCGACGACAACCCTGACCAAAAACTCGACAAGATGGAAACGACACTCGCGGCTGGGTCCGACGATATTGCCACTGCCGCGCCGCTGTTCGCGGCCATGCTGTCATTGCCTCTGGACCGCTACCCGCCACGCAATCTCTCGCCGCAACGGCAAAAGGAAAAGATCATCGAGGCGCTCGCCAACCAAATCGCCGGCCTCGCCCATTCTCGGCCTGTGCTGGCTATCTTCGAGGACGCACATTGGGCCGACCCGACCACATTGGAAGCTCTCGGCGAAGTCATCACGCGGATCGAGAATGCACCGGTTTTGCTGGTCGTGACCTCTCGTCCCGAGTTCGAGCCTCCTTGGTCGGCGGGCCGCTTCGTCACAGCACATACGCTGACACGCCTGTCTCGCCGGCTGAGCGCGGACATGGTGGTCAATGTCACCCGCGGCAAGGCCCTGCCAGATGAAGTGCTCGACCAGATTCTCGCGAAGACCGACGGGATCCCGCTGTTCGTCGAAGAGCTGACCAAGACGCTGCTCGACGCAGGGTTTTTCAAGGACGCCGGAAATCGTTACGAACTTGAAAGCCCGTTGCCGCTACTCGCCATTCCGCCAACCCTTCAAGACAGTCTGATGGCACGCCTCGATCGGCTGAGTGCGGTCAAGGAGGTTGCTCAAGTTGGAGCCTGCATCGGCCGAGAGTTCTCGCACGAGCTGTTGTCTGCGGTATTTCGGACGGAAGAGGGCGCCTTGCAGGAGGCGCTTGCAACGCTCGTCGATAGCGACCTTGTCTTTCGCCGCGGGGCACCACCGCAGGCGACATATGTGTTCAAGCATGCCCTGATTCAGGACGCGGCTCACGGCTCGCTGCTCACAGCGCGGCGTATTCAGCTCCACGCGCGAATTGCCGAGGCGCTGGTGGAGCGCTTCCCGCGCATCGTTGAGCAGCAACCGGAAGTCGTGGCCCAACATCTGACCGCGGCCGAGCAATTCCACGAGGCGGCGGAATACTGGCTGAAAGCGGGCTATGCGGCAGCCAAGCGCTCCGCCGAGGTGGAAGCGACCAACCATTTGCGGCGCGGCCTCGAGCTGCTGCGGAGCCTCCCGGAAGCAACGGATCAGGGGCTGGAGGCGGACCTGCTGATGGCATTGGGTGGCCTGCAACACGCGACACGTGGCTACGGCGATGAAGAGGCGAAGGCCGCTTACGATGCGGCTCGCCAGATATGCGAGCGGTTGGGCGACGGGCAGCGACTTTACAAGGCGCTAGCCGGAAGCTTCGCCTATCACATCGGTCGGTCCAACGCCGCACGCGCGCAT
>CAZVDW010000839.1:0-1569 GCA_964625645.1 uncultured Rhodospirillaceae bacterium | reverse complement strand
GCTTCGGCAAGCTCCTCCGGGGTCATCCATTTCTCCAACATATCGTATGTTTTGGGCAGCACGTCTTCCAACTGGCGAGCCGCGAGATCGAGCCACAAATGCGCTTGTACGAGGTTTCTCGGCCCACCGTCGCCATATAGGTACATGAGTCCGAGATTGTGTTGTGCCGGGGCGTAGCCCTGTTCGGCGGCCCTGCGAAACCACGCCAGCGCCTCGGCATGGTCCTCGGCCACGCCGAGGCCGTCGCTGTAACCGAGTGCGAGGTTGTGCTGGGCCGCGGCATCGCCCTGCTCGGCGGCCTTACGGTACCACTTCGCTGCCTCGCCATGGTCCTGAGCGACATCGGTGCCGAGGTCGTACATAATAGCGAGGTTGAGCTGAGCCACGGCAACGCCCTGGTCGGCGGCTTGGCGGTACCACTTCAGCGCCTCTGTCTGGTCCTGCGCCACGCCCACACCCTTGGCGTACATGATGCCGAGTCTGCTCTGGGCATCGGCGTCGCCCTGCTCGGCGGCCATGCGCATCCACTTCGCCGCCTGGGCGTAGTCCTGCCGCACGCCACAGCCATTGCCGTACATGAAACCGAGGATGTACTGAGCCTTGGCGGAACCCTGCTCGGCCAGCGGGCGCAATTCATTGAGCGCCGTGGCGAAGTCGCCGCGCCGAGCCGCTTCCATTCCGGTTTCGAAGTCCTGCGCCGCCGACGGTGCGGCGAGCGAGACGACGAGGGCGAAAAATACCGCCCTGATGATGCGCCGCATGGCCGCCGCTCGGTTTACGGCAGCCGGGCATTTGCCGGTCATATGAGCCTCCGCTGATCACATGGTGGATGCGGAATATATCGTAACTCGATCGCCGGTGGGTGGCGTTTCCAATTTTGACGTCCGTAGCCAGAGGGCTTATGGGCGCCGGGCGCAGGCGCCGGCGGCCGGAATCCGCTCAGGCTATCGCCGGCAGCACTTTCTCGCCCCACAGCTTGATCGAGTTCAGCACCTTGTCCTGGGGAATTCTCGGGAACTTCATGCGCATCATCAGATTGGTGCCGCCGAGTTCCTGCTTTACCTTGAGAGCCTGGCGGATGCAGGATTCGGGGCTGCCGACGATGAAGCGCTGGCGCAGCGCGTCGAGGGCGCCGCTCTCCCCCGGCGCGACGGGCTGGCCGTCTTCATCGAGCAGATGGCCCCAGTCGAGATATTCCTGATAGATGAAGAGGACGCCCTCCCTGACCTCGGCCCAGGCCTGTTCGTCGGTTTCGGCGACATAGGCTTCGCGCAGGATGGGGAAGTCGAAACCGAACTTCTCGGCGAGCTGGACCTGCTCGACGGTCTCGCGAAATGTCCGCGCGGGATCGTCATACTCGAAACCGTGGAGGGAACATACGAGGCTCGATTTCATGGCGCCACTCCTTCATACAACGCGCGTCCAGACTCATGGCCGCGGCGCAATCGAAGACCAACGGATTCACCCCTACTCCCAATCGGCAGTGTAGCAAACATGGCGGATAAAGACGAATTCGGCGCCGAGCGGCCAGCCGCCTTTTCCATGCGTTTGAGATCGTGTTGAAGGGCG
>CAZVDW010000838.1:0-2426 GCA_964625645.1 uncultured Rhodospirillaceae bacterium | reverse complement strand
TGACGATGGCGAGGCCGAGCCCGGTGCCGCCGAGCTGGCGCGAGCGCGCCTTGTCCACACGGTAGAAACGCTCGGTCAATCGGGGAATATGCTCGGCGCCGAAGCCCTGTCCCGTATCGCTCACCGTAACAGCGACAGCCGGCCCCCGCGGGCGCCAATCCTCGCCGCCATCGCTCGCCACGGCAAGGCGGGCCTCGACGGCGACGGCGCCGTCCTCGCTGCCATATTTGACCGCATTGTCGATCAGGTTTTCGAACACCTGTTGCAGCTCCTCGCCGTCCGCGGCCACCAGCGGCAGGCCGTCGGCGATGTGCAGATCAAGTGCGACGCGTCGGGCGCGCGCCTTCAGCGCCAGTGCCGAGGCCGCAAGCTCGACGATCTCGCCGACGGCGATGCGGTCCCGCGGCAGGCGATGTTCGGACATCTCGATTCGCGACAGGCCTAGAAGATCGTCGACCAGGCTGCGGATGCGATCGGCGTGCTCGTGGATCATGACCAGGAATTGCCGGCGATCGGCTTCCGGGATCGGCTCCAGCAGGGTTTCGACAGAGCCGATGATGGTGGCCAACGGCGTGCGGATCTCGTGGCTGGCATTGGCCACGAAGTCGGCCCGCAATTGGTGGGTGCGCTCAAGCTCGCTGACGTCATGCAAGGTGAGCGCGACGGCGCTGCCGCGCGGCAGTGCCGCTGCCATTGCCTGCAGGTGGCCGAGATAGTGGCGCGGCCGGTCGCCGCCGAGCTCGAAGGCGAACGCCTCGACAAGGTCACCGCCGAAAACCCGGTCCGCGGCGTCCAACACCGCCGGTACGCGCAACACCGCGGTCAGGCTGCGGCCGACCAGGCCTTCGCCCAATACGGCCTCGGCGGCACGGTTGGCGTGGACGACGGTACGGTCGGCATCAAACAGCAAAAGCGGATCGGCAACCGCGTCAAGCATGCCGAGCGCGCCGCGCTCGGACTCTGCCGCACGCTCGTCCAGCGCCCGCCAGGCGCGGCTCAAATGCGCCAGGGCCGCAGACAGGCGGGTTCCGGCGCCTGTCCACCAGAGGGGCGGCGGGTCATCGTCTTCCTCGCCCCGGCTCAGACGCTCCAAATAGCGGGCCAGCGCATCGGTGCCGCGCAGCGCGGGTATCGCGAACAAGGCGACGCCGATGGTGCTTGCCATGAGCATGATAATGGCGTGGTGTGCGGCGAGGGCGCCCGCGGCGGTCGCCAGCAGCAACACCAGCGCTGTCGGGAAAGCGAGTACGCCAAGCAGGGTTAGCGAGCGCACCGAAATCCCTTCCCCTGTTGGCCCGCTTACGGCGCGCCGCGGGCCTGTTCGCGGATCGCCTCATGGGCGGCGAATTTCGCCATATTGACCATGTCGGCGACGGTGGCCCCCATTTGCACGATCTGCGCCGGTTTCTCCAGGCCCATCAACAACGGCCCCACCAGGGACGCGCCACCGAGCTCCTGGAGCAGTTTCGAAGAGATATTGGCGCTGTGAAGCGCCGGCATCACGAGCACGTTTGCCGGCTCCGACAGGCGGCAGAAGGGATACAGCGCGCGCAGGTTCTCGTTGAGGGCGACATCGGCGGAAATCTCGCCTTCATATTCGAAATCGACATCGCGGGAATCCAGCACCTCGATCGCTTCGCGAACGCGGACGGCTGCCTCGAGGGGCGGATTGCCGAAATTGGAGAACGACAGCAAGGCCACCCGTGGCTCGTGCCCCATGGCCCGCGCCTCGGCCGCGCTTTGGCAGGCGATGTCGGCAAGTGTCTCGGAACTCGGCAGCTCGTGCACGGTGGAGTCGGCGATAAAGACAGTGCGCTCAGGCGCCACCACGATGGAAAGGCCGAACAGCACCTGGCCCGGCCGCGGGTCGAGCACGCGGCGGATATCCGTGAAGGCCACGTGATAGTTGCGCGTCACGCCGGTGATCATGGCATCACCATCGCCGTGGGCGACCATGCAGGCAGCGAAGACATTGCGGTCCTGGTTGACCATGCGCTGGCAATCGCGCCACAGAAATCCCTGGCGCTGCAGCCGCTTGTAGAGGAAGTCGGTATAGAGCTCATTGTGCTGGCTGAGCCGGGCATTGTGGATATCGAGCCCTTCCGGCTGACGCAGGCCGATGCGCGCCATGGTCTCGTTCACCTGATCCTCGCGGCCGATCAGCACTGGCGTGCCGAAGCCGCTGGCGTGCCATTGCAGCGCAGCGCGGATGACTTGCTCTTCCTCGCCCTCGGCGAAGACCATGCGCTTGGGCGAGGCCTGCACCTGCTCCTGGATCATGTGCATGTGGGTCGCGGTAGGATCGAGCCGGGCTTCCAGGATGCGCGCATAGGCGTCGAAATCGGTGATCGGCTTGCTCGCCACACCGCTCTCCATGGCGGCCTTTGCCACCGCCATGGGGACCGCCACGATAAGGCGCGGATCGA
>CAZVDW010000837.1:0-6550 GCA_964625645.1 uncultured Rhodospirillaceae bacterium | reverse complement strand
GCGCTCGCTCTGTCGCGGCAGATCCGCGCCCTGGCGCCGCGTCCCGGCGCGCATTTCCTGCTCGCTGGCGAGCGCTGGAAGGCGCTGGCGGCCGAGCTGGCCGAGGGCTCCGGCGCCCCCGGCGAGGTGCTCGACGAGCGCTTGTGCGTGGCCTGCGGCGAGGGCGCGTTGCGCCTGCTGCGCGTGCAGCGGCCGGGCCGCAAGGCGATGGCCGCCGGGGAGGCGCTGAGGGGCCACCCGATTGCCACCGGAACCCGGCTCTGATGCCACGCTACCGCGTGGTCCTCGAATATGACGGCGCGCCCTTCGTCGGCTGGCAGCGCCAGGATAACGGGGCGTCGGTCCAAGGCGCGCTCGAAGCCGCCATTCGGGGATTTTGCGGCGAGGAGGTTGCCGTCGCGGCGGCCGGGCGCACCGATGCCGGCGTGCACGCCCTGGGCCAGGTCTGCCATTTCGATCTGCTGCGCGAGGCGGCGCCCGACACGGTGCGCGACGCGGTCAATGCCCATTTGCGCCCAGCACCCGTGGCCGTGGTCGAGGCGGCGCTGGCGGCGCCCGGCTTCCACGCCCGCTTCGACGCCATCCGGCGGCGCTATCTCTACCGTATCGTCAATCGCCGGGCGCCGCTGGCGCTTGAGCGCGGCCAGGCCTGGCGGGTGCCACAGCCGCTCGATGCCGGCGCCATGGCCGCGGCTGCGGAAGCCTTGCTCGGCCACCACGACTTCACCAGCTTCCGCGCCCGCGAATGCCAGGCCAAGTCGCCCGAGAAGACCTTGGACCGGCTCGATGTCCAGCGGCTCGGCGAAGGCGTGGAGGTGCGCGCCGAGGCACGCTCCTTCCTGCACCACCAGGTGCGCATCATGGTCGGCACCCTGGCCCAGGTCGGCTTGGGCAAATGGCGGGCGCGGGACGTGGCGCGGGCGCTCGCCGCGCGGGACAGAGCGGCCGCCGGCCCCACCGCGCCTGCGGAAGGGCTGTGCCTGGTCGGTGTCGATTATCCGCCCAGCAGCGCCTGAGGGTCGTAGACCTTACCGGCCTTGATGACGCGCCAGATGCGGCGCGTATTGGTGATGTCGGCCAGCGGGTCGGCGTCGAGCAGAACCATATCCGCCGCCTTGCCCGGGGCGATACTGCCGAGATCCTCGCGATTCATAGCGGCGGCACCGCCGACGGTGGCCGCGCGCAAGGCCTGCCTCGGGGTCAGCCCGGCCGCGACCAGCAATTCGAGCTCCCGGTGCAAGGCCGGGCCATGCAGGTTTCCGACCGTGCCGGCATCGGTGCCGGCGGCGATGGTGACACCGGCGGCGGCGAGCCGGCGCAGGTTTTCCGCCATCACCGTCTGCACATTATGGACCGCCCAGAACGGCATCGCGACGGGCTCGCGCAGCCGCCCGCGGCGCTGGCGCAGCCAGCCCGGCAACAGGCGCTCGGGCAGGTAGGCGAGATCGTCGAGGGTCTCGATCACCGCCGGGTCGCCAAGCGCCAGCTCGAAATCGGAATAGTCGAGGCCGTCGAGAAAAACCTCGCGGTAGCCCTCATAAACCAGCAGCGTCGTGGTGTAGACGACGCCGCGCGCCGCCATGCGCCGGGCCAGGGCGTCGTCGATGGGGAAATCGTCGATGCTGTGCACGAGCTGGTCGAAGCCGGCGTCGATGACCGCGCGGGCATGGGCAAGGCGGGTCGCATGCGCACTGATCGGCAGGCCCTGCGCGTGGGCTTCGTCGGCCGCGGCAACGAGCCACGCGCGCGCCTCCTCGAGTTCTCCGGCGCGGGGCAGGAAGTGGACCTTGATCAAATCGGCTCCGGCCGCGGCATCGGCGCGCACCAGCTCGCGGGCCTGCGCCGCGCTGGTGACATGGCGGGCGATCTCCTGCCGGCCCAGCCTGCCGTCCGGGGCATAGCTCGTCAGCATCGGCCCCGACGCGGCGATGCGCGGGCCGATCTCGCTCTCCAGTGTCAGCGTCCAGGCCGGCCCGCCGCGATCGACCACAGCAGTGACGCCGCTTGCCAGATAACGCGCGAAGGTGGCGGGAAGAGCGGCCCGCAGCGCCGGCAGCTCCTCGCTTTCGAAATCGCGAACCGAGGTCAGGTCGAGCCCGCCCGGGCTGCTGTAAAGGCTGCCCGAGCGAGCCAGATGCACATGGGAATCGATCAGCCCCGGGATCAGCCACTTGCCCGTGGCATCGAGGACCTCCGCGCCGGCGGGCAGGGCGAGCGTGGCATCGCCGACGGCGACGATGCGCTCGTCTTCCACGACCACGCGCACCACGCTGCCATCGGTCAGCGTCGCACCGTCGACGACCAGGCTCGCCGCCGCCGCGGCATTGGTGAAACAGGTCAGGGCAATGGCGAGCAGGCGCTGCATGCTCTGACGGAGGTCAGGCGCCGCCGCTGAAGACCACCAGCTCCAAGAGCAGGCTTGCCAGCAGCATCACGATGACCACGGCGGCGGCGGCACCGCCGGGCACGTCGAGGGCGGTGCGGGCGACGAAATAGTCGATCGCCAGCATGGCCGCCAGGACCACCAGGAACAGCAGGCCGGACATGCCCGGCGCGACGACCGCCAGCACGGCGGCGAGGGCGAACATGGCGGTCTGAATGACCGATACCCAGTTCCAGGCGATCATCAGGGCCGCGAAGCGCTTGGTGCGGCTGAGCAGGGTGCAGAGGCCCAGAAGTATGAAGGGGCGAATCGACCAGGCGGTGACGGTCTCCACGATCAAGAGCGGCAGCGACGGCATGGCAACGTCTGCGCCGCGCGCCGGCAGGGAAGCGACGAGCAATACGATCGGCAGCACCAGCACGATGCCGAAGAACGAGTTCCAGAAGCCGGGCACCGTGAGCGCCAGCCAGCGCATGCCGTCGGCGTCGCGCAGCACCAGCCGCCAGG
Source organism: uncultured Rhodospirillaceae bacterium (assembly GCA_964625645.1). GTDB lineage: Bacteria > Pseudomonadota > Alphaproteobacteria > UBA7887 > UBA7887 > UBA7887. Next base: position 3,660 of record CAZVDW010000837.1, on the reverse strand, counting down.
CGCCGTAGAGTGACGAGAGAATTTCGCGCGCGCCGGGGATCATGAGGCGAAGCTGCGGGTCAGGATCGCCTCGTAGACGGCGCTGAGCGCTTCCAGGTCGGCCACGGCGACGCTTTCGTCGATCTTGTGCATGGTGCGCCCGACCAGGCCGAACTCGGCGACCGGGCAATGGTCCTTGATGAAGCGCGCATCCGAGGTGCCGCCGCTGGTGCTGAGCTCGGGCCGCCTGCCGGTTACGCCCTCGACAGCCGCGGCTATGGTTTCGCTGAAGACACCCGGTGGCGTGAGAAAGGCATCGCCGCTGACATGATGGTCGAGGCGATAGCGCAGGCCCTCGCCGCCGGCCTGCTCGATCATCCCGCGCAGGCGCGTCAGCAGACCCGTCGCCGTTTGCTCGGTGTTGAAGCGGATATTGAAGCGGGCGCTGGCCTGGGCCGGGATCACGTTCGCCGCCGGATTGCCGATGGCGAGGTCGGTGATCTCCAAATTCGAGGCCTGGAAGTGGTCGTTGCCCTCGTCCAGCACCTCGGCATCGAGCGCTGTCAGCACGGCCACCAGCCGGCGGGCCGGATTGTCGGCAAGGTGGGGATAGGCGACATGGCCCTGGGTGCCGTCCACGCTCAGAGTGCAGGAGAGGCTGCCGCGGCGGCCGATCTTGATCATGTCGCCAAGGTTGGCCGGATTGGTGGGCTCGCCGACCAGGCACATATCGAGCCGCTCGCCGTGAGCCGTCATCCAGTCGAGCATCTTGATGGTGCCGTTGACCGCCGGGCCTTCCTCGTCGCCGGTGATCAGCAGGCTGATGCTGCCGTCGAGGTTGCCGCCGCGCGCGGCGAGAAAGCGCGAGACCGCGGCGACGAAGGCGGCGATGGCGCCTTTCATGTCGCTGGCGCCGCGGCCGTAAATGACACCGTCCGCGAGCTCGCCGGCGAAGGGATCGCGAGTCCAGGCCTCCGCATCGCCGACCGGCACCACGTCGGTATGCCCGGCAAAGCCGAAATTCGGGGTGCCGTCGCCAAGGCGGGCGAAAAGGTTGTCGACCGGTGCTTCGCCCGCGGCTTCGAAGCGCAGGGCTGCGCAGCGGAAGCCGAGCCCTTCGAGCGCCTGCGCCAGCACGCCTTGCGCGCCGGTATCGGCGGGCGTCACGCTGGCACAACGGATCAGCGCCTGGGTCAGCGCCACGGGGTCGACGATCTCGGGCATCTCGCTCTCCTGAAGTGCCTTCATAGGGCTGGCGAAGCCGTCTTTGCAAGCGGCGCACGCCAGATTATGGTCAGAGCCAAAGCCAGCGAGGAGATGCGAGTGGCCACTTGGCTGATGAAGTCGGAGCCGGGAGCCTATTCCTGGGACGACCTGGTGCGCGACAAACGCACCCATTGGGACGGCGTGCGAAACCACCAGGCTGCCAACAACATGAAGGCCATGCGCAAGGGCGACCGCGCCTTCTTCTATCATTCCGTGACGGACAAGACCGTGGTCGGGGTGATGGAGGTTGTGAAGGAATACTATCCCGATCACACCGATGCCTCGGGCCGCTTCGGCATGGTCGGCGTCAAGGCGCTCAAACCCGTCAAGCAGGCGGTGAGCCTGGCCGAGATCAAGGCCGAGCCGCGTCTCGCCGATCTCGCGCTGGTGCGTCAGTCGCGGCTCTCGGTGGTGCCGGTCAGCGATGACCACTGGGCGCTGCTTTGCGAGATGGCCGGAATCAAGGCCTGATGCCAGGCGAGGCGACTTTGCTCTGCCGCCTCGAGCAGATGGTTGACGGTAGCGCCCGGGTGTTCGAGACCGCGGGCGATGATCCGGACGTCTTCGTGATCCGCAGGGGCGAGACGGTCTACGCCTATCTCAACGACTGTCCCCATTGGAACGTGCCACTGGACATCATTCCGGGCCGCCTGCTCAACCGTGAAAGCGGCGAGATACAATGCGCCAATCACGGTGCGCGGTTCGACGTCGAGACCGGGCAATGCCGCTTCGGCGCCTGCCTCGGCGAATCCCTGACGCCGGCATTGGTCGAGCTGCGCGACGGCGGCATCTGGCTGTCCGCCGCCAGGCCGAAGCGCCATATCGGCCGCTGGCGCCTCGATCCTCCCGCTTGAAGACCACTCCGCGATGGACGCGCCCGCCCTTTGGCGGAATAATCCCAACCCGCCCAGCCAACGAGGACGAGAAGGAAGCACGGCATGTTCCAAGCCCATGATTACCCAGTGCCGGACGATATCGCCAAGAGCGCCTGGCTCGACGAAGCCGGTTACCGGCAGCTTTATGAGCGCTCGATCTCGGATCCCGACGGCTTCTGGCGCGAGCAGGCGGCGCGCCTCGACTGGATGACGCCGTTCAGCACGGTCAAGAACACCAGTTACGTGCGCGGTGGCGTGTCGATCAAATGGTTCGAGGACGGCGCCCTCAACGTGTCCGCCAACTGCGTCGACCGCCACGCCGCGAAGACGCCCGACCGCGTCGCCATCCTCTGGGAGGGCGACGACCCCAACGAATCCAAGGCGATCACCTATGCCGAGCTCAAGGCCGAGGTCTGCCGCATGGCCAATGTCATGCTGGCCAATGGCGTCGCCAAGGGCGACCGGGTGACGATTTACATGCCGATGATCCCGGAAGCCGCGGTGGCCATGCTCGCCTGCACGCGTATCGGTGCCATCCACTCGGTGGTCTTCGGCGGTTTCTCGCCGGATTCGCTTGCCGATCGTATCCACGACTGCGATTCGAATTTCGTGATCACCGCCGACGAAGGCCTGCGCGGCGCCCGCAAGGTGCCGCTCAAGGCCAATACGGACAAGGCGCTGGAGCGCTGCCCGAGCGTCGAGCATGTGCTGGTGGTGCGGCGCAGCGGCGGCGACATCGGCTGGACCGAGGGCCGCGACATCTGGTGGCACGAAGCGGCGGCGGGCGTTTCCGACGACTGTGAGGCGCCGGCCATGAACGCCGAGGACCCGCTCTTCATCCTCTATACCTCCGGCTCCACCGGCAAGCCCAAGGGCGTGCTGCACAGCACCGGCGGCTATCTGCTCTTTGCCGCGATGACGCACCACTATGTGTTCGATTATCACCCGGACGACATCTACTGGTGCACGGCCGACGTCGGCTGGGTCACGGGCCACAGCTACATCGTCTATGGCCCGCTGGCCAATGGCGCGACGACGCTGATGTTCGAGGGCGTGCCCAACTATCCCGACGCCTCGCGCTTCTGGCAGGTCTGCGACAAGCACAAGGTGAGCATCTTCTATACCGCGCCGACCGCGCTGCGGGCGCTGATGCGCGAAGGCGACGGGCCGGTCACGGCCACCAGCCGCGCCTCGCTGCGCCTGCTGGGCACGGTCGGCGAGCCGATCAATCCGGAAGCCTGGATGTGGTACCACGAGGTGGTCGGCGACAGCCGCTGCCCGATCGTCGATACCTGGTGGCAGACCGAGACCGGCGGCATTCTCATCACGCCGCTGCCCGGCGCCACGACCCTCAGGCCGGGCTCGGCGACGCTGCCGTTCTTTGGCGTCAAGCCGGAGATCGTCGATGCCGGCGGCAAGGTTCTCGACGGCGCCACGCAAGGCAATCTCTGCATCGCCGATTCCTGGCCGGGGCAGATGCGCACGCTTTACGGCGACCACGAGCGCTTCGAGCAGACCTATTTCGCCACCTATGACGGCA
>CAZVDW010000836.1:0-1564 GCA_964625645.1 uncultured Rhodospirillaceae bacterium | reverse complement strand
GCGCGGCCCGGAAGCGTCATCGGCACCCACTTCTTCAGCCCGGCCAACATCATGCGCCTGATGGAAAACGTGCGCGGCGCCGAATCCTCCAAGGAGACCATCGCCAGCACCATGGCCCTCTCCAAGACCATCGGCAAGGTGGGGGTGCTGGTGGGCGTCTGCGACGGTTTCACCGGCAACCGCATGCTCCACCAGTACACGCGCGAGGCCGGCTTCCTCATCGAGGAAGGGGCCCTCCCCCACCAGGTGGACAAGGTGCTCTACGATTTCGGCATGCCCATGGGGCCTTTCGCCATGGGCGATTTGGCCGGCCTCGACGTGGGCTGGCGCATCCGCAAGGGCAAGGCGGCCAGCAGGCCCAACCACCTGCGCTACTCGCCCATCGCCGACCGGATCTGCGAGATGGGCCGTTTCGGCCAGAAGACACGCGCGGGCTGGTACCTCTACGAGGAGGGCAGCCGGGTGCCCGTCCCCGACCCCGAAATCGAGAAGCTCGTCGTCGAGACCTCGAAGGAGCTCGGCATCGAGCGCCGCGAGATCGGCGAGCAGGAGATCATCGAGCGCTGCTTCTACCCGCTTGTCAACGAGGGCGCGAAGATCCTCGAAGAGGGCCTGGCTCTGCGCGCGAGCGACATCGACGTCATCTGGATCCACGGCTACGGCTTCCCGCGCTACCGGGGCGGGCCCATGTTCTGGGCCGATTCCGTGGGTCTGGGCCCGATCCACGAGGCCATGGAGCGCTTCCACGCCGAGCATGGCGAAGTCATGGCCCCCGCCCCCCTGCTCGCGCGCCTCGCGGGCGAGGGCAAGGGCTTCGGGGATTTGTAGCCCTAGCCACTGCCGGCGATTGTGCAGCCGCCGTCGACGTTGATGACCTGACCGGTAACCCACTGGCCGGCGCGCGCGGCCAGGAAGACGGCCGCGCCCGCCACGTCCTCCGATTCGCCGAGCCGGCCGATGGGGTAGCGCTCGACGGCGCGGGCGTGGACTTGCGGGTCCTCCCACAGCACGCGGGCCATGTCGGTCTTGACCGTGCCGGGGGCGATGCAGTTGACGCGGATGTTGTCGGGGCCCCATTCGACGGCGAGGTTGCGGGCGAGCTGGAAATCGGCGGCCTTGGAGAGGCAGTAGATACCGAGCATGCCGTGGCCCACATGGCCGCCGATGCTGGAGACGATGATGATCGTCCCGTCGCGGCGCTCGGCCATCTGGGGCAGCACCATGTTGCAGAGCCACAGGTTGTTCTTGACGTTGGTGTCCATGATCTTGTCGTAGGCGCGCTCCTCGATATCGCGCATGGGGCCGTAATGGGGATTGACGGCGGCGTTGCACACCAGGCTGTCGATGCGGCCCCAGGCATCGAGGGTCCCGTCCACGAGCGCCCGCAACTGGTCGAGGTGCGAGACGTTGCAGGGGATGGGAATCGCCTCGCCGCCATCTGCGCGGATGGCGGCCGCGACGGCTTCGCACGCGTCCGCCTTGCGGCTCGAGATCACGACTTTGGCACCCGCCGCCGCCATGGCCTCGGCGATGGCCCGGCCGATGCCCTTGGTCGCGCCCGTGA
>CAZVDW010000835.1:0-8437 GCA_964625645.1 uncultured Rhodospirillaceae bacterium | reverse complement strand
ACGTCAATAACAAGATCCGTGCCCGCCGCCGAGGTCACGCGCATCTCCGTCGCTGCTGCCAGGCGCTTGATGCCGGTCTTGACCTTGGCCTCCAGCGCCGCATCGGGCTTGAGGCGCTCGAGCACCTCCGGGTGCTCGTTCGAGACCATGAGCAGGCGCGCGCCGCCACCGAGGATGGCCGGCAGCTCGGGCGCATGCAGCATGCCTTCGACGGTCAGGTCGACGACCAGGCCGCTGGCACCTAGCGCATCCACGACGGGCTTGAGCCCGGCCACGGCCAGCGAGGCGCCGGTCGAGCGGATCGGCACGGCGTGGCTCTGCGGCGGTGTCGGCAGCACCACGTGATAGGGCCGTGCGCCAAGACGCAGCAATGCGAGCTCGGCGAGCTGCACGTTGAGCGCGCGAGACTGGGTCTCGGAGAGGATCGCCACCACTTCGCCGTCCGCCACCTTGCACATGGCAAAGGCCTCGGCGAAGGCATCGATCCACTTGCCCTCGATGCGGTCCCGCAACATGGGCTAGGCTTCCGCCTCGCGTGCCCACAGGCGCGGCGCCATGACGCCGACGCGGCTCTCGATGGCCTCCAGGGCGTCGAGGATCATGTCCTCGCGGAAACGCCGGCCGACGATCTGCACGCCGATGGGCAGGCCGTCGGTATAGGCCGCCGGCACGTTGCCCGCGGGCAGGCCGAGGAAGTTCATGGCATAGGAATAGATGGCGCTGTGCAACACCTCGCGCACGCCGTCGGGGCCTTGCGCGTCGCGGTCCCAGGCGAAGGTCGGCTGCAGCATGAAGGGGGTGAGCATCAGCGGCGTCTCGTCGAGGAAGGTGGTCCAGGCCCGCACATACTTCGCGCGCTCGGCCATGGCGCGCATGAGGTCGTCGCCGGCGAGCGGCGAGAAGGCGCTCTCATAGTCGGCGAAGATGCGCTTCAGGGTGTCGCTGCCATGCTTCTCGATCTCGCCGCCGAGCATCAGGATGGTCTCGCCGAACAGGCAGCGCCCGGCGGCCTCGGCGCTCTCGCGCAGCAGCGGCGGGTCAACCTCGCGCACCACATAGCCGGCATCGACCAGCGCTTGGCGCGCGGCATCGAGCGCGTCCGACACCGCCGGGTGCAGATCGAACTCGAAAGTCTCCTTGGTGAAGCCGACCGTGATCGGGCCGTCGCACGGCTCGCCGTCAAAAGGCATGGGCACCATCCAGGGGTCGTGCGGGTCGTAGCGCAGCAGCGCGCGCATGCCCAAGCGCACGTCCCTGACCTCGCGGGCGATGACGCCCTGCACCGACATGAGTTGCGCCAGCATGCCGCGCTCCAACGGCGCGGACGGGTTGTAGGCGGGGGTGCGCCCGAGCCCCGGCTTGACAGTGGCGGCGCCGCAGGCGGCGGCGGGAAAGCGCAGCGAGCCGCCGATATCGTTGCCGTGGTTGAGCGGCGCGTAGCCCATCATCGCCGAGGCGGCGGCGCCGCCCGAGGAGCCGCCGGCACTGGCCCAGTCGTTCCAGGGATTGCAGGTGCGCCCGTGCAGCTCGTTGACCGTGGTGGCGCGGAACGAGAACTCCGGCGTGTTGGTGCGGCCGACGACGATGGCGCCGGCAGCGCGCAAATTGCGCACCACCGGCGAATCGCCGGGCGCTATCACGCCGGCATAGGCGGCAACCCCGTTGGGCGTGGCGCAGCCCTCCTGGTCGATATTCTCCTTGATGGTCACGGGCACGCCATGCAGGGGCCCGACCGTCTCGCCGGCGGCGAGCGCCTTGTCATGGGCTCGCGCCTGTTCGAGCGCCGCATCGCTCAGATCGTCGACCACGGCATTGATGCGATCGTTGGTCGCGCGCAGGCGCCCGACGGCGCTCTCCATCACCTCCACGCAACCGACCTGCCTGTCGGCGACGGCCCGGGCCATCTCGCAGGCGCTCCATTGCCACAACGGCTGCTCGGTCATCGTGGTTCCCTCCCTCCGGCTTGCCGCCGTCATAGCACGGCGACGGCAAGCAGAGTAGCCATCGACCGGGCGCTGGCCGTACACTCCGGGCCATGAGCGCGCGCGACGACATCGCCTTGAGGGGCCGGGACTGGCTCTTTCTGCTGTTCCTGCTGGCCGCGGCGGCCTATGTGGCGCTGTTGATCCTGGCCTTCGAGCTGAGCCCGGAGGCCTTCGCCGCCGGCGTGGCCCTGCTCGATGCCCTGCCCCTCGACACCTTGCGCCTGGCGCGCATCGATTGCGCCGTGAGCGAGCCGGCGCCGGGCCTGGCGCTGATCCAGCGTATCAACCTGCTGGTGCTGCCGATGCTCGCTATCGGGATCGTCTACAACACGCTCGATCTGCGCCGCCGGGCCCAGCCCCTGCCGCTTGGCAACTGGCTGTTGAGCCTGATCAGCCTCGCGGCCCTGCCGGCGCTGCTGGCCAGCGCCTGCCCGGCGCTGTGGCAGGACAAGGTGCCCGCGCTGCTTGCCGAGGGCATCGCCTTCGCCCACGCCCACACCGCCGCCGCCGCGGTCTATGCCCTCGTGCTGCTCTCGCTCTGCAACAGCGTGACCCTGATCCCGGCGGCGCTGGTGAGGTGGGTGGTGCCGAAGCGAAAGGCCGTGGTCGGGCAGCAGCAAATCGATGGGGCATAGTGCATTTGCACTACGCAGCCGCGATCGAGCCTTGCTATGGTTTCAAGAGGCGGACCGCCTGTAGTAGGGTGGGAAGCAATTGAAACTGCTCGATATTCGGGGGAGGCGAAGGCTGTGGCTGGCAATCTGTTCTTGGCGATACGATCGAAGACGCAATTGGGCACGGATTTGGCGCGTGCTGTGCGGATACGCCATGCCGCGACGGCGCTTGCGCTGGGTGCCGTGTTGGCAAGCGCCTCGATTGGCAAGCCGGTCATGGCGGATCATGCCGATGATCACGATGAGATGGCGCGAGGCGGAATAAAGGCGCTTGAGGGAAGGATCTGGAGTCTCGAACAGGGCTTGACCGGACAGGCGGGGCCCGTCGGCCCGCAGGGACCAGCCGGACCGACTGGCCCGGAAGGGCAGCAAGGACCCGAGGGGCCCGAGGGACCGGAGGGGCCACAGGGCATACCGGGGCCGGCAGGCGGGCTCACCAGTCTCGACGATCTTATCGGCCTAGCGTGCACGACTTACGACGAGGAAGTCGGCGAGGTCGTTGTTACTGTCGACTCCTTTGACCGGGTTGAGCTCGTCTGCTTCGTCGATTCCGGCGGTGGCGGTGGCGGTGGCGGTGGCGGTGGCGGTGGCGGTGGCGGTGAAGAGCCGATCATCTGCGACGCCGACATCGCGCTGGACGACAGCGATCCCATGAAGGCGGCAAACGCGATTGAGCTGTGCGACACGCTGGCCGAGAGCGGCTTCGGCGTTGTCGACGCGCAGCACGTCCGCGCCGACGGCGGATCGGTGTCTCATTCGAATCAATGGGGCATAACCGACGCCTTCGGCATCAATGTCGGGCCGCAATCCGGGTATCGAATGCTTGTCCTGTCCTCGGGTCACGCGCGCGACGCGAATGATCCCGACGCCTGCGGCTCACCCGCCTGTATTGGGCTGGGATTGGGCTCGGCGCCCCCTGGCTTTCCGCAAGCCGTTGCGGGCTGCCCGGTCGGCACAGATATTTATGACGATGTCGCCTTCGAAGTCACCTTGCAGGCGCCGATCGACGCCCTGGGCTTCGCCTTCGATTTCAGCTTCTATTCGTTCGAGTTTCCTGAGTACGTGTGCGACGAATACAATGATCAGTTCGTCGTGCTGATGGACCCGCCGTCGCCCGGCGCCCATAATGGCAATATCGCGTTCGATTCCCAAGCCAATCCGGTGAGCGTGAATGTTGCCTATTTCGATGTTTGTACACCGCAAGGCTCATTCGCCTGTCCGCTCGGCACGGCCGAATTGGTCGGCACCGGATTCGATAGCTGGGACAATGGTGGTATCGACGACGCTGGCGCCACGAGCTGGCTCACCACGAAAGCGCCGGTGGACGGCGGCTCGCAGTTCACGCTGCGCTTCGCCATCTGGGATACCTCCGACGCGGTGTTCGATTCGACCGTGTTGATCGACAATTTCCGCTGGCTTTACGAATCGACAACGACCGGGACCGAGCCGACGAATTAGGCGCGGAGAGTTGCGGCCGGGCTGCTGGCTACCCCGCGGGCGCCCGGTCGCGTGCCGTCGCCGGGCGCGCATTTCTCGGTGCAGAGGCGTAGCATGGCGGATGTGGATACCAGCGACGACACCACTCTCTACCGCCGGGACTGGCTCTATCTGGTCTTCATCCTGGTCATCGCCGCCTATACTGGCGGCCTGATCGCGCTCCACGAATTCGACTCCGCGCGCTTTGCCGCGATTGTCGACTTGCTTGTCGGCGTGCCGCTGGCGCCGCCGCAGCTTTTCGGGCAGGACTGCACGGTCGCTGAGCAAGCCGCCGGCCTTCTGATCATCCGGCACGTCAACCTTCTTACGCTGCCGATGATCGCCGCTTCCGCGCTCTACCACACGGTCGACCGCCGCGCGCTCGCCAAGCCGGTGTCGAAGGAGAACCTGGTCTTCTCCGCCGCCTGCTGGGTCGCTCTGCCCGCTTGGCTCGCCGCCAGCTGCGCGCCCGAATGGCTCGGCGGCATCTCGTCCGGCATCGTGGTCCTGATGCAGGACTTCAGCCTCGGCGCCGCCATCTACGCTGTGTTGCTGCTGTCGCTGTGCAACGGTGTTTCGTACTTGCCGGCGGCAGGGCTGTTGCGGCTGTTTCGGCCAGCGAAGGTGGTGCCGTAGGAGGGGGAGGGGACAACCCTTGCAGGTTGAGCCGTTCGCGGGAATGCCATAGTTTGGCATTGAGTACCGCATGCAGCTGTGGCCGGGGGGCACGCTATGAGCCAAGCGGACGTGAAGCGCAAGCTGGCGGCCATTCTGGCGGCCGATGTTGCCGGCTATTCGCGCCTGATGGGCGATGACGAGCGGGCCACCATCGCCACCCTGAGGGAGTTCCGCGAAGTCTTCCGCGAGCGTATCGAGGCCAATGGCGGGCGTGTGGTCGATATGGCCGGCGATAGCGTGCTCGCCATCTTCGACAGCGCCGCCGGTGCCGTGCAGGCAGCCAACGAGACACAGGCCGACCTGGCGACGCGCAACGAAGGCTTGCCCGAGACGCGGCGCATGCTGTTCCGCATCGGCGTCAATCTCGGCGATATCGAAGAAGCGGACGATGGCACCGTCTATGGCGATGGCGTCAATGTCGCGGCGCGGCTGGAGGCGATGGCCGATCCCGGCGGCATCAACGTCTCCGGCAGTGTCTTCGACAGCGTGCGCGGCAAGCTGGATTTGCGGTTCGACTTTCTCGGCGAGCACGAGGTCAAGAACATCGCCGAGCCGGTGCGCGCCTATCGCGTGCTCGGCGCGGACGAGGCGCCGGCGCGCTGGCGCGGCCTGCGGTCCCGGCGCGCAAGGATGACGGTGGGCTTTGTGGCGGCGGTGTTGCTGGTGGCGATCGCCGTCGGAGTGTGGTGGTCCCAAAGCGATCAGGCAGGGCCGGCGGAATTCGTGGTGGCTTTACCCGACGGTCCGGCGATCGTGGTGATCCCTTTCGAAAACATGTCGGGCGATATCGAGCAGGATCTGTTTGCCCGTGGCCTGAGCAAGGAGATCGTCAGCGCCCTCAGCCGCTTCAAGGAACTCTTCGTTTTCGACCTGGAAGCTGCGCGCCATTTGCAGGGCGAAGGCAAGTCGCCGGGCGAGATCGGCGACACCCTAGGTGCCCGCTATGTGCTCAACGGCGGCGTAGAGCGCATGCACGATTCCTTGCGCGTGTCGGTGAGCCTCACTACCAGCGCCGACGACGCGACAATATGGGCCGAGAACTACGACCGCGATCTCACCGTCGACAACTTTTTCGACATCCAGGATGACATAGCCGCCAACGTGGCCGGCAGGCTTGTGGGCGCAGCAAGCGTCACCACTCTAGACGCGCTCCAGGAGGCACGGCGCAAACGGCCCGAAAACCTGACCGACTACGATTGTATTCTGCTCGAGCGTGCCTATTGGGAACTCTACACGGAGGACTGGCATCTGAAAGCGCGCGGCTGCCTGGAGCGGGTTGTGGTGGACAACCCCACTTACGCACCGGCCTGGATATCCCTGTCATGGATGATTTCCGAGGAATACACCACCGAATACAACATTAAGGAGGGCTCGATGGACCGGGCGCTCAAGGCGGCGCGACAAGCGGTCAATCTCGATCCCATGGACGGCCTTGCATATGATGCCCTGGCCAGCATGCATTATTTGCGCGGCGAGTATGACGATTTTCTCATCGCCGCCGAGCGTGCGGTGGAGCTCAACACCAATAACGTCGAGATTCTGAGCACAATCGGCCTGCGCTACACGCAACATGGAATGCTCGACCGCGGCGAGGCGTTACTGCAGCGCGCCCGCCGTCTCAATCCTTATCCGCCAAGCTGGATTTATTTCGGCGATTTCTGGATCGCCCTGGGCAGGGGCGATCATGAGGCGGCGCTCGAAGCCGCACAAAAATTGGATATAGAGGGTTTTTTCTGGGTCCAAGGCGCGCTCGCCATGGCCTATGCCAACCTGGGCCGAGACGAGGAGGCCCGCGCAGCCATCGCAGCGATGAAGGCACTGGCGCCGGACTTCACGGCGGAGGACTTCGCGGAGAACCTGCGCATCTACGCTTCCTCGGACCGCCTACACGGACTGGCGATGGATGCCTTGTATCGTGCCGGCCTGACACCGGCAGACGTTACCGATTGAGCCGACGCTTTCGGAAAGATCCTACCCCGCCAGCTCCCTGCTGCGCTCGGTCGCCGCCTGCACCGCCTTCGTCATCAGCGCATCCAACCCATCCTCGGCCAGCAAAACCGCCAGTGCCGCCGCCGTGGTGCCGCCGGGGCTGGTGACGTTGCGGCGCAGGATCTCGGCGGGCTCGTCCGAGCGATGCGCGAGCTCGCCGGCGCCCGAGACCGTGGCGGCGGCGAGGCGGGCGGAAAGCTCCGCATCGAGGCCGGCGGCGATGCCGGCCGCGGTCAGGCTTTCGATCATCAGGAAGACATAGGCCGGGCCGCTGCCCGAGACGCCGGTGACCGCGTCCATGTCGCCCTCGTCGTCGATCCAGGCGACCTCGCCGACGGCTTCCAGGAGGCGCGTGCAGAGCGCGATCTGGTCGGCCTCGGCGCGGGTATTGGGGCAGCAGACGGTGATGCCGCGCGCCACCGCCGCCGGCGTGTTGGGCATGGCGCGGACGATGGCCGCCGTTGCGCCGAGCGCCGCCTCGAACAGCGCCAGGCGGGTGCCGGCGGCGATCGAGAGGAAGGCGGGCGCGGGGGTGGCGGCGGCGAAGCGGCGATAGTCGCCGACCACGTCGCCGATCACCTGCGGCTTGACGGCGAACAGCACCAGGTCGGGGGTGTCGTCGATGTCGCCCGGATTGGCCACCACGCGCACGCCATGGCGGCCACGCAGTTCGCCCGCCGCCTCGGCCGCGGGCTCGACCACCACCACGTCCTCGGGCTTGATGCCGCCCTTGTCGAGCCAGCCCGCCAGCAGCGCGCCGCCCATCTTGCCGCCGCCGACCAGCACCAGAAGTCCGGACATGGGCTTAAGCCTCGCCGATGGGCTCGATCAGCGCCGCCTCGATGGCGCCGTCGGCGTCCTTGCCGCCCCAGATGACGAACTGGAAGGCGGGGTAGAAGCGGTCGCATTCGGCCCGCGCCGCATCCACCATCTCCTCGACCAGATCGGCCGAGACGGCGCCGCCGCGCCCGGCCAGCAGGGTATGGCGGAAGGTCGGCCAGCCCTCCTCCGACCACAGCTCGAAATGGCCGAACCAGAGCTTTTCGTTGATCAGGGCCAGCAGCGGGTAGACCGCGTCGCGGCGGCCGTCCGGCACGCGCATGTCGAGCGCGCAGGTGAAGAACAGCGAGCGCGTCTCGCCGCGCCAGGCGAACCACATGTGCAGATCGCACCACTGGCCGGCGATCTGCACGGCGATCTCGTCCTCGCCCTGGCGCTCGAACGACCACTCGTAGGAGAGCACCACTTCCTCGACGGCATCGATCGGGTTGACCGTTGCCTCAGACTCCAAAACCGACAGCTTGGCCACCGCGGCGTCCTTTCGTGAGCATCGCCCAATTTGGCGGTGCGAATCGCGCATATTGTGGATCATCGAGCGAGCCACCACAACACCCGGTAGGGTGCCAGAAGAGGTCTGGGGACGCAAGCGCTCAGGCGTCGGGATTGCGGGGCTTGCGGGTGCGCTTTTTCGGGGTCGGCTTGGCGAGTTGGGCTTCGAGCGCCTCGATGCGCTTGGCAAGCTCGGCATTCTCCGCGCGCGCGGCCTCCGCCATGGCCTGGACCGCCTCGAACTCGTCGCGGCGCACCAGGTCCATGTTGGCCAGCATGCGCTCGACCTGCTCGCGGCCGCGCGCC
>CAZVDW010000834.1:0-5889 GCA_964625645.1 uncultured Rhodospirillaceae bacterium | reverse complement strand
TCGGTCGACATGATGGGGATGTCGAGCTTCTGGTGCAGCTTGACGTAATTGTAGATGTCCTCCTCGACCAGCGGGTCCTCGTACCAATAGAAGCCCAAGTCTTCGATGGCGCGGCCGACGCGCAGCGCGTCCTCGTAGCGGTAGGCCCACATGGAATCGAGCATCAGCTTGATGTCGTCGCCGACGGCCGCGCGCACCGCTTCGGAGATCGCGATGTCGGCTTTCGGCTGGCCATGGGGATGCAGCTTGTGCGCGCTCCAGCCCATCTCCTTGAACCTCAGCGCCTCCTCCACATAGGCCTCCTTGGTCTCGTGCCAGGCGGTCGAGGAATAGACCGGCACGGCCTCCTTGCAGGTGCCGAGCAGGCGGTGGATGGGCTGGCCGGCGATCTTGCCGTTGATGTCCCACAGGCAGATGTCGATGGCGCCGATGGCGTAGGTATCGACGGAGCGGTTCTGCTTCCACATCTGCCACCAGATGGCGCCGATGTCCTGTGGGTTGCGCCCCGTCAGCATGGGCTTGAGAAACTCGATCAGTGCCGGCGCGAAATGGTTGGCGCCCTTGCGCGAGGAGCCGAGAAAAGCGTTGCCGCTGACGCCCTCGTCGGTCTCCACCGTGACCACCCCGAGCTGCCGGGTCTGGCCGAAGCGCATGCCGACGCCGGTCTTCCAGGCCTCGGACTTCCAGTTGAACATATCGACTTTGACATTGGTGATGCGCATCTTCGATCCCCCCACTGAGCCTTGATATAAGGTCGTAATGACGGCGCCAAAGCAAACCCAAATCCGCCGAAACGGACCGGTACTGAGACATTTTGCAGGGTCCGGTTTCCCACACCAAATTAGTGCGGGTAATTTAAAATTTCTCTAATAACGATTCTTTGTGTTAGTATTTCGCGCATAACAGAATAAGAAACAAACTCGGCAACCATGCGAAGAGGGAGGACGAGGCTGATGTCACAGTGGAGCGGAAATTTCGCGTTTCAGAATAAGCTTGGGGGCACGATCACGTCGGGCACCGCGAAACATTGGACAACCGATTGGGGCACCGAGGAAATAGACCTCGCCGGGCTCGAGGATGGCGATACGTCGCTAAGCAAGTCCTTTACGGCAAGCTCGAGCAATAAAGACCGTTGGGCTTTCACCGCGACCTTAGCCGACGGCACGACTTACGGGGTGAAGGAAAAGGACTGCGGCTTCGAATTCGAAGATGCCGGCAAGACGGTCACGCTGCAGGCGATCTATTCAAATGGTGACGGCACCTTCGTCGTCGCAATGCCTGTTTCCAGCAGCTGCGACACAAGCTTCTCATGAGCGAGGCGCCAGTCGAATCCTTGCCGCTCCTCGGGGCGGTCAACGCCGCCAATTTGCCGAAGACGGCGGATGTCTGGCCGAGCGGCGGCTGCTTTTGCCCGTCGAACAAGAATACCGGCACCCTTTGCATCCGCGTGGATCGCGCGCCGGGAAATCACTATTGCTATTTGGCGACCTACCACAACTTTGGCACGAACAGCGATTTCGAATGGCTGTTCAATCGTAACGGTAAAGTCGCCAAGGGCCTCAAAGGCACGGTGATCGACCGCGACTATCAGTGGGGTCCTGACCGCAAAGGCCCGTTACTGGACTGCGCCTTGATCCAGTTGACCAGCGACGCCGGCGGTATCGTCAAGAAGGGCATCTACAATGTCACGCCCGCCGTCATGGGCGCCTCGTCGCCGGCGATGGGATCATTGGTATGCAAGCAGGGGGTTACCACCGGCTTTACCTTCGGCAAGGTGTCTCCGGCTCCCGCCGGCCTGGAAGATCCGGTCTATTCGCAATACCTGTTCTGGGTTGAAGGCACCGACGAGCACGGCAATCCCAATGGCAGCGCCTTCGCCCAGCCCGGAGATTCGGGCGCGGCGGTGGTGATCGATCAGGGGGAGCGAAACTACGTCGCCGGCATGGTCATACAATCGAGCGCTGCCTATACGACGGTATCGCGGATCGATCACGTCTTGAGCAAGATGCAGGTGCGGCTCCATTCGAATGGCTAGAGCGCGTCGCGGCTAATGCCAAGGTTGGGGTCGTGGGCTCAAATTTCGTCGCCCGCTCCAATCTTCCGATTTCGACGTGCCAGGCGGCGGCCATGGATCGCCGTTCCTGTCGACCTGCGCCAGCGCATGTCTGCGCTCCACCCATGCCCGGGAGACCGCTCCGCAACATCGCAAGACTTGTTTGCAGAAGAATCTCGACCTAACTGTGGCTATGGACATACAACGACGAGCGGTCTCACAATGGACAATGGCTGCGCAATACCAGGGCCCAGGGTTAAAAACCCAATTGACGGCCTCTTGGAAAGCTAGGCAGATTGATGCTTTTTCTGAGTAATCTCGTCGAGCTGGTGCTTGACGCCGCGCCATGGCTTTTGTTCGGAATGGTTGTGGCGGGACTGGTCAAGGCCTGGGCTCCTCAGAAGGGCATGGCGCGCCTGTTGGGCGGTCGCGGCCTGGGCTCGGTCGTCAATGGCGCCCTGATCGGCGCACCCTTGCCGATCTGCTCGTGCGGCGTCCTGCCTGCCGCCATCGGCCTCAGGCGCAGCGGTGCGTCGCGCGAGGCGACGACATCGTTTCTGGTCGCGACCCCGGAGACGGGGGTCGATTCGGTCGCCCTGTCCTTCGGCATGCTGGGGCCTTTCCTGGCCATCGCCAGGCCCATCGCCGCGATTTCCAGCGCCATCGCGACCGGCCTGATGATGCGCTTCCTGCCCGGCGACGAAGCGGCGCCTGCCGAGCCGGCCGCCGACACTTGCGCCACATCCGGATGCTGCTCTTCCTGTGGCGAGAGCGAGCAGGCCGAAGTCGAGGCTTTTGACGTCAAGACAGCGTCCGCTTTCCAGCGCACGGCATCCGGGCTGCGCTATGCGCTGGTCGATATCTTTGACGATATCGCCGGCTGGATGATGATCGGCCTGGTGCTGGCCGCCGCCACCATGACCTGGATTCCGCCGCAGGCGCTGTCGTCGTTCGGCGGCGGCCTCCCGGCCATGTTGCTGATGGTGCTCATCGGCATCCCGATGTACATCTGCGCCACCGCCTCGACCCCGGTCGCGGCAAGCCTGTTGATGGTCGGGGTGTCGCCGGGAGCGGCCATGGTCTTCATGCTGGCGGGGCCTGCCACCAACATCGCCACCCTTGGCGTCGTCCGCAAGGAGATGGGCAACCGTGCCGTGATGCTCTATCTCGGCGGTGTCATCGCCAGCGCCCTGGTCGCCGGGCTTGTCACGGATTTCGTTGCCCGGGCAATGAGCATCGATATCGCCATCGAAATGGCGCGCGACGGAGAAATCGTCCCCGAATGGCTGGCTGTCGCCTCCGCCGTCATCCTGATCGCCATGGCGATGCGTCCGCTGTTGCTACGGCTCAAGAAGTATTCAGCCCGCATCAGAAGCCACGCTGCAGAAAAAACGGAGAGCGTTTCCAGCTAGAGCATTCGGGGAATACCCGCAAATATTTTGTTGACATTCATTCTCGATTTTGTTGACATTCATTCGCAACAACACCTCGCTCTAATAGTACCCATTGACACGTTGGCTTTGGACGCAGCTTACGCGGTCTGAAACCATGAGCTGTGATTTGGTTATGGGGTTCGAGTCTGAGAAGGTTGCTAGCGCGAATAGTGGGCGTGAGAAGATAGAGAAGCATGCCGGACGGAAACGACAGAACTTTGGTGGATCTGAAACCCGGAGAAAGTGGCGTCGTTCGGGGCATATCGGGGGATGCCAGTTTCAAGCGCCGCTTATCCGCCTTGGGACTGGTCAACGGCACCAAGGTTTCGCTCAGCCAGACGGCGCCGATGGGTGACCCGCGCGCCTATGAGGTCTTCGACTACATATTGAGTCTGCGAAATACCGAAGCCGGCTTGGTGTTGTTGAAATGACCCATGTCGTCAGCCCCGGCGTCATCGAGCCGTCGACGCGCGAGCGCACGATTACGGTGGCGCTGGTCGGCAATCCCAACAGCGGCAAGACATCGCTGTCCAACGCCATCACCGGCGCCCACGACGGTGTCGCCAATTACCCGCGCGTCACGGTGTCCAAGCGCAAACGGAGCTTCCAGCACAAGGGCTGGTCCATCGAGCTGGTCGACCTGCCGGGCATCTATTCGCTGACCTCGCAGTCGTCGGAGGAGCGCATCGGCCGCGATTTCATCCAGGACGAGCACCCCGACCTGCTGCTGAACGTGCTCGATGGCGGCAATCTGGACCGCAGCCTGTTTCTGACCACCCAGTTGATCGAGATGGGCATCCCGCGCGTCTATGCCCTCAACATGTCGGACGAAATGCACGGCAGGGGCTACGCCGTCGACACGGCCGCGATGGCGACGATGCTCGAAGGGCCTGTCGTCGAGACCGTCTCGACCAGCGGCGAAGGCATCGACGAGCTGCTCGACACCATGGTCGCCGCCATCGAATCGAATAGCGACGCGGAGGCGCTGACGATCCCCTACGATTCCCATCTCGAGGAGGCGATCGAGCGGGTGCAGAAGATCGTCGCCGAGCTTCACCCGGGCGGCTTCGAGGCCGAGCGCAGCCGCTGGATCGCCATCAAGCTGCTGGAAGGCGACGACGAGATGCTGCGCCGCGAGGGCGAGCACGCCCTGCTCATCGAAAAGCTCAGGCGCGAGCGCTTCGACCTCGAGCATTCCCACCGCGAGAGCATCGAGACCATGTTCGCCGATTCGCGTTACGGCTTCATTCACGGCCTGCTGTCGGAAGTGCGCCGGGCAACGGAAAGCCCCGAGGCGCGCCTCAACAGGACCAGAGCCATCGACAAGGTGCTGCTCCACCGCAGCCTGGGAATGCCGTTGTTCCTGTTCCTGATGTGGCTGATGTTCGAGACGACGTTCACCCTCGGCAACTATCCCATGGACTGGATAGATGCCGGTGTCGGCTGGTTCGGCGACAAGGTCGCCGGCGTGATGCCGCAGGGCATGGTCAAGGATCTTGTCGTCGACGGCGTTATCGCCGGCGTCGGCGGCACCATCATCTTCCTG
This sequence comes from uncultured Rhodospirillaceae bacterium, assembly GCA_964625645.1. Lineage (GTDB taxonomy): Bacteria > Pseudomonadota > Alphaproteobacteria > UBA7887 > UBA7887 > UBA7887. The sequence goes on along the minus strand of CAZVDW010000834.1, from coordinate 857 downwards.
CCCAACATCGTCATCCTGTTCTTCTTCCTGGCCTTCTTCAGCGAGAGCGGCTACCTGTCGCGCTCGGCCTTCCTGCTCGACCGCGCCATGCACACCTTCGGCCTGCACGGCAAGTCGTTCATCCCCCTGGTCATGGGATTCGGCTGCAACGTGCCGGCGATCATGGCCACGCGCACCATCGAGAGCGACCGCGTGCGCCTGATCACCATCCTCACCAGCCCCTTCATGGCCTGCACGGCGCGCCTGCCGGTGTTCATCCTGTTCGCCGGCGCCTTCTTCGCGAATTGGGCGGGAACGGTGGTTTTCCTGATGTACGCGCTGAGCATCGTCATCGCCCTCGGCGCCGCGGTATTCCTCAACCGCTTTGTCGTCACCGGCGACCAGGAACCCTTCGTCATGGAGCTGCCGCCCTACCGCATGCCTTCGCTGAAGTCGGTTCTGTACCACATGTGGGACAAGGCATCGGAGTTCCTCAAGAAGATAGCCGGCGTCATTCTGGTCGGCTCCATCGTGCTCTGGTTCCTGCAGGCCTTCCCCAAGGAGGTCGACTGGAGCATCGATTACGATGGCCGGATCGCCGCCCTCGAGACACAAGCCGAGAGCGATCAGCGCGCCGCCGCCATCGGCGCCCTGCGCAAGCAGCGGAACATGGAGCATCTCGAGAAAAGCTATCTCGGCACCGCCTCGCGTTTCGTCACGCCGGTGTTCGCGCCGCTTGAGTTCAACTGGAAGGACACGGTGGCGATTCTGACCGGCATCGTCGCCAAGGAGGTCGTGGTGGCGAGCTACGCCGTGATCTACGCCCAGGACGAAGATGCGACGGAAGAGACCGTCAGCCTGCGCGAGGCCATCGCCGG
>CAZVDW010000833.1:0-3231 GCA_964625645.1 uncultured Rhodospirillaceae bacterium | reverse complement strand
GCCGCCAACCCGGCCGCCCGCCCAAGCATGCCGCCTCCCGTTTCGTATTATGTTCCTGATTTGTTCTATTCGGAGTCAACGGAGAGAGTCAAACGGGTCTTCCTCAATCGGCCGTGATGCGCCGAGCGGCTAGCATGTCTCGGGCTTCAGTAGGCGCAGAAAAAGCCGGAATTCGTTCTCGGCTTGTCGGCCAACCGATTTATGACCTTGTCCTGATCGCCTTTCCGGGTCGTGTAGTACTCGAAGCTAAAGCGCGCGCCATTGGGCTCGGCGGTGATGGTGACGTTTTCGATCCTGCCCCCGCGGCCGATATAGGGCTGCCCCCAATCGCCCGAGCCGGTCCCGGCATTCCAATCGTATTGGATCGACAGCTCGCCCATGCGGTTTTCCTTGGTGTTCGGTTTGGCGGCGTAGCCATTGGTATAGGTGCCGCCCCAGGCGCTGCCGCCGCCCGAAAGGCGCACGCTCCCCCAATGCCTGCCGCGGCAGTCGGGTGGGATGGGGAATGGCGCCTGGGAGTCCTCGGCGCAAATCCGCTTTACCTGCACGCCGTCGTCGTCGGACGGGGGCAGGCACCAGGTATCGTCCGTCAGGGCGGGCGCGGCAGGCCCGCAGGCGGGATCCGGCGCGGGATCGAGGGGCGCCGCCACGACGCTGACGCCGAGCTGGCGGCAATGATCGATCGCGGCCTCGACTTGCTCGAAGGGCGCGGACTCGCCGAGGGGAATCAAACCCGCCAGCTCGACGTCGGTGACTATCGCGTCGGCGATACCATCCCAGACATCGCGAGAGCCCCTGTCATCGTTACTCCAGCAACTAGTGCGCGACCGGCGCATCCGAGACAGCGATTCGTTGCTGCAATAGTCGGGCAGGCAAGTCGCGCGCGCACCCTTGAGGGCGGCCAGCAGGGAGAGCTCCCGCGGCAGCGCATATTCGCAATAGAACCGATCGCGCACTTCCTCGGCCGCGTCGACCATCTGCTGGGTTTCCGCGTGCATGCGCTCGATCAGCGCCACCACCTGGCCAACCGGCATCCAGCGCGAAGCGCCGCTGTTGGGATCGATTTCGCGCGCCAAAGTGATAAGTGCTCCGACCTTCGCGCGAAGGGCGGCAAGGCCGCGCACCGCGGCTGGCGCGGCGGGGACAAGGATGGCCTCCAGATAGGTCAGTTTTTCGAGGACAGCCTGCATGCGGTGCCAGGGGCTGCCGGTCCAGGTCAGGCGGCCGTGAAGCGGCTGATCGTGACGGCTTTCGATGGTGACGCTGAACACGCGCGTCGCCTTGATCTCCTCGAGCAGCCGCATCGCTTCGCGCACGCTTTCGACCTCGGCTCCGCCATACTGGTTCAGCTGAGCCTGTGCGGCGGAAAGCGCGGAGCCACAGTCGCAATATTCGCCCTCGGGATAATAGGCGTCGATGCGACCGGGCCCTACGGCGTCGCTATCGGCGGCGATCAGCGGCGGCGCCACGAGCGACAGGGCGCCCATGGCCCAGATCGCGGCAAGAATTCTCTGTCCCCTGGCAGCGGCCATTGCGATGAATACCCTCCGGATTCCCGAAGAGCCTACCCTCAATACCCGCGGTCGCAAAGCCCTGGGAAATCACGCCGTGAGCGCGGTGCAATCGAAGAGGCGTGAATGTCCGGGCCCGGCCGGCGCACATTGCCCTATAGTGATCACCGGAAATCGACAGAGCCCGTGGCGCGGAAAGGTGCCGACAATGACGCTAAGCCTGTACTACAGCCAGGATCACGAGGCCTGGCGCGACACCGTCCGGCGCTTCGTCGAGACGGAGATCGCGCCCCACGTCGAAGCCTGGGAGGAGGCCGAGCGGCTGCCGCGCGAGCTTTTCCGCAAGGCCGGCGAGGTTGGCTTGATCGCGGCCTATCACCCCCTCGCGGCGGGCGGCCTGATGGCGGATCATTTCTTCATGATCATCGTCGCCCAGGAGCTGGCGCGGCCCGGCGCCGGCGGCATCGCGGCCAGCCTCGGCAGCCATGCCATCGGCCTGCCGCCGGTCATCCGCGCCGCGACGGATGCCGTGAAGGCACGCGTCGTGCCGGCGGTCCTGGCGGGCGAGAAGATCGCGGCGCTGGCGATCACCGAGCCCTCGGGCGGCTCCGACGTCGCCAACTTGCAGACCGCGGCGCGCCTCGACGGCGACCACTATGTCGTCAACGGCAGCAAGACCTTCATCACCTCGGGCATGCAGGCGGATTACATCTCGACCGCCGTGCGCACCGGCGAGCCCGGCATGCATGGCGTCTCCCTGCTGCTGATCGAGACCGATGCGCCGGGCTTCTCGCGCACGCCGCTGCAGAAGATGGGCTGGCACGCCTCGGACACCGCAACGCTCTATTTCGACAATGTCCGCGTGCCGGCGGAGAACCTCATCGGGGTGGAGAACCAGGGCTTCAGGATCGTCATGCAGAACTTCAATTTCGAGCGCCTGATGATGGCCGCCGGCTGCAACGGCTTCTCGCAAGTCTGCTTCGACGAGACGATCGCCTATGCCCGTGAGCGCGAGACCTTCGGCAAGCGGCTTATCGACCACCAGGTGGTGCGCCACAAGCTGGTCGACATGGCCATGCAGATCAACGCCACCCAGGCCTTTCTGGAAAACCTTGCCTGGCGCATCGATCAGGGCGAGAGCCCGGTGGCCGAGATCTGCATGCTCAAGAACCAGGCGACGCTGACCATGGAATCCTGCGCTCGCGAGGCGGTGCAGACCTTCGGCGGCGCCGGCTATCTCAAGGGCCAGAAGGTGGAGCGCATCTACCGCGAGGTCCGCGTCAATGCCATCGGCGGCGGCGCCGAGGAGATCATGCGCGACCTCGCGGCCCGGCAGCTGGGCTTCTAGCGCTCGCGCAGGGCCCTGCCCTGGGCGCGCAGGATGGGCTTCATGAGATATTTGAGCACGGTCTTCTTGCCGGTCAGGATATCCACCTCGGCGACCATGCCGGGGATGATAGGCAGCACCGCGCCGTCCTTGGCAACCAGGAAGTTGCGACTGGTGCGGACGTTGATCTGATAGAAGCTCTCGCCCTGTTCGTCGGTGATGGTATCGGCGCTGATCTGTTCCAAGGTGGCGTTTAGAGCGTGTCGCATTTAATTGGCCTCATATCCGGCAGCTTTGAAATAGTTTTGGCATTCTTCTTCCGAGAAGAGGTCGCAGACGGCTCCGGCGGCTTGCCATAGCTCGTCATAGGTTCGCGCAGCAGCCTTGCGGATC
>CAZVDW010000832.1:0-11828 GCA_964625645.1 uncultured Rhodospirillaceae bacterium | reverse complement strand
GACGAACATCACGTCCGGGCGGCCGGCATCGTATTCGTCGAACACCAGCGCCGTCGGCGATTGCAGGGCCCACGGCAGGATGCCCTCGCGGAACTCGGTTATCTGATGGCCGTCGCGCAGCACGATGGCGTCCTTGCCGACAAGATCGATGCGGCTGATATGGCTGTCCAGGTTGACGCGCACCGTCGGCCAGTTGAGCCGTGCCGCGACCTGCTCGATATGGGTCGATTTGCCGGTGCCGTGGTAGCCCTGGATGATGACCCGGCGGTTATGGCCGAAGCCGGCGAGGATCGCGAGCGTGGTCTCGGGATCGAATTGATACGCCGCGTCAAAGTCCGGCACGTGCTCTTCCGGCTCGGAAAAGCCCGGCACGATCATGTCCGTGTCGATGCCGAACGTCTCGCGCACCGACACTTCGATGTCGGGCATTCGATCCGCGTTTCGCGCCGCCTCGGGGGCGGCCTGAGTGGTGGCCATACTTCGGTCCGTCCTAATTGGTGTGTTCGGATTGCCGGCTATGCACCGGCAGCATTGAGCAAATAGGTATAGGCCTCGTTGATGCCTTTCAGACGTTCTTCCGAGGCCTTGCTGCCGCCATTTGCATCGGGATGGTGGCGCTTGACAAGCGCCTTATAGCGGCTTTTGAGCTCTGCCAGGGTAACATCCCTGTCGAGCCCCAGTCGGGCAAGGGCGTTGTCACGCGGCGTATCGGGTCGCGGCGGCGCCGCCTCGCCACCGTCAGCGAAGAAACCGAACGGATCCCGCCTGTCGTCGGCGCGGTTGCCGATACGCACGCCAAGTGGCCAGGTCGGGCGGTGCCATACCGTGTCGCGGCGGCGAATAAACTCGATCGCATCTTCGTCAAGGCCGGCGAAATAGTCCCAACCCTTGTTGTATTCGCGCACGTGATCGAGGCAGAACCAGCGGTATTCGCGCAGCTCGTTTGGTGACTTCGGCGCCCGATAATCGCCCATCTCCGTGCACTCGGGCCATTCGCAGCCGCGCGCGGTTACCACGCTCTCCCCGAACCAGGGACGCGCGCCCCGCTGTCGTGTTGCTCTCGTGCCCTTCATAGCGCCAATATGACGAGGTTGCGGGCGCGAGACAAGGCAGGGAACAGGATCATGACGATTGGCGAATCCATACGCGAAAAGATCACCGAAGCACTGTCGCCGACGGTGCTCGATATTGTCGATGAATCGCACTTGCATGCAGGCCATGCCGGCTCGCGACCGGGCGGCGACAGCCACTTTCGCGTCCGCATCGTGGCCGCCGCTTTCACGGGCCAATCGCGCGTCGAGCGCCAGCGCCTGATCAACGGCCTGCTCGCCGACGAGTTTGCCAGCGGCCTGCATGCCCTCTCCCTGACCACGCAAACGCCCGACGAGGCCGGCGGCGCCTAATCGCCCGCCGAGACCTGATGCTCGGGGTAATACCAAAGAGCATTAATAGAGACCCATTTGATGGCCCGAGGCGGCTTTCCGGGTAGGAGCGGCGGGCCGGGCGATGTGTGGCATCGGCCAAGCGTCGCGACGCATCCGGAGAGCCGCCTCGGGCCACCGCAGGCCGTGCGCTTTTCGCCGCTGGCGTCGTCGCGGGCCGCTTGACGTGGGGTCGCACGACGGCGCGACCCGCTCCTAGCCAGCGGCGAAAATCGGGCGGTCAAATGGGTCTCTATTAATGCTCTTTGGCATAATGCTTGGCGATTAGCGGCCCGTCGTCGCGGTAGGCGTGGCAGCTGTTCATCAGCAGCGGCTCCTTGGGCTGCGCCTGCTCGCCGCGTTGGGCGGCGCGATAGGGATAAATGGTTTGGAAACAGACGGTTCCCAGGCGTCCCAGAAGCTCGCTCAGATGCGTGCAGCCGCCGCGACCGCCGACGAGCTTGCGCACCGTGCGCGACCAGCCGCGCCCGATGCTCTTGCCTTCCAAGGCCGATAGCGTCGGCGGCACCTCCTGACAGGGTGGATAGGGCGTGGCATCGCTACACGCCTCGACCTCGCGGATGACGAAATTCTCGTCCACTGTCAGGCGCACCGACATGTCGTGGATCGGCTCGCCCGCCGCGACATCGCCGCGCCACTCGTTCTCGAACGGATAGGTCTTGGTATCGCTGAGCCGGCCCTCGAAATCCCACATGCCGTCGTCGCGCAAATAGCCCTGGCACTCGATGCGGCGGGTGTGAATGGGGCGACGGCCGGCGGCGGCTGACAATGGCATGGCTGCGGTCTCTCGCAAGGAACGGGCGGAGCGTCGTATTAGGATAGGCGCTAGTCCCTGTCGAGCGGTGTCATGCGCAAGGCTGTCAGGCGGTTTTCGGCACGTCCCAGCACTTCGAAGCGAAAGCCGTGCAGATCGAAGCTTTCGCCGACCTCGGGAATATGCTCGGCTTCATGGATTACCAGACCGGCGACGGTGACCGCCTCTTCGTCGGGGATACGGCAGTCGAGAGCGCGGTTGACGTCGCGGATGGTAAGACCGCCTTCAACCACATAGCTGCCGTCGGCCTGGCGGCGCATGTCGGTTTGCGGCCGGTCGTACTCATCGGATATCTCGCCGACGATCTCCTCCAGAATGTCCTCCAGGGTGACCAAGCCTTCGAGGCTGCCATATTCGTCCACCACCAGGGCGAAATGCTCGTGGCGGGCGCGAAAGGCGGCCAGTTGTTCGGCCAGGCTGGTGGTATCCGGCACGAACCACGGCGCCGCGGACAGGCCCGCGAGCTCCAGCTCCTCGACCTCGTCGCCATGGCGGCGGATGGCGCGCAGCATAGCCTTGGCATGCAGCACCCCGACGATATTGTCCGGATTGTCCCGCCATAGAGGGATGCGCGTATAAGGGCTTTCGAGCACCGCGGTCAGGGCCTCCGGGATCGCCAGATCGGCGTTCAGGGTCACCATCTCCTTGCGGTGGGTCATGATCTCCGCCACCTCGACCTCGGACAGGTCGAGAATGCTGCGCAGCATGTCGCGGTAATGCTTGCGCACCCGCCCCTCCTGGGCGTGCAGGTCGAACAGTCCGCGCAGCTCGTCGGCAACGGGCACCAATCGCTTGCCCGCCTCGCGGCGGCTCAGCCGTTGCAATATCGCGCCGACCACGACCTCGACGGCGGCCACGGCGGGCGCCAGCACAGCCACCATCAGGCGCAGCGGCGGCGCCACCGCAAGTGCCGTGCGCTCGGCGTTGCGGATGGCGGCCGTCTTGGGCAGCACCTCGGCGAAGACGAATATCAGCACGGTCATGGCGATGGTCGCGTAGGCCACGCCAGCCTCGCCGAAAATCCCGATCATCAGGCTGGTGGCCAAGGCCGAGGCGAGAATATTGACCGCGTTGTTGCCGAGCAGAATGGCGCCGATAAGGCGCTCGCGCCGGGTGATCAGGCGCTCGACCAGGAGCGCCCGGGCATTGCCCCGTTGCGCCAAGTGGTGCAGGCGCGAGCGCGACGCCGCGGTCAGCGCCGTTTCGGAGCCGGAAAAGAAGGCCGATGCCATGAGCAGGACGAGTATGGCGGCCAACGTCAGTACCAGCGCGGTGGTCATGATGCGCTCACGCCGCGACCGCCGCTTCGAGGACGGCCAGGATGTCCGCCTCGCCGGCGTCGCGGTGGACGAAAGCCTTGCCGATGCCGCGGCTCAACACCAGCACGGGCTTGCCGTCGCGCACTTTCTTGTCGTGCGCCATATGGGCCAGCAGGTCCGCCGCCACCCAGCGCCGCTGGGCCGGCGGCGCCGTGGGCAGGCCGACGGCTCCCAGATGCGCCTTGACCCGCGCGACGTCGGCCGCCTCGCACATGCCCTGGCGCGCCGACATCTCATAGGCCATGACCGTGCCGATGGCGACTGCCTCGCCATGCAGCAGCTCGTCCGAAAAACCGAGCTCGGCCTCCAGGGCATGGCCGAATGTGTGGCCGAGATTGAGCAGGGTGCGCTTGCCCGCCTCGCGCTCGTCGGCCGCCACGTGAGCGGCCTTGATGCGGCAGCAGGTGGCGATGGCGTGGCGCCGCGCCGCCGCGACCGCCTCGGCACCGCCGTCGCCGAGCACGGCGCCAGCGTTGTCTTCCAGCCAGGCGAAAAATTCCGCGTCGCAGATCAAGGCCGTCTTGACCATCTCGGCATAGCCGGCAAGCAGCTGGCGCCGCGGCAGGCTGTCGAGTGCGGCCGTATCCGCCAGGACCAGACGCGGCTGGTGGAAGCTGCCGACCAGGTTCTTGCCATGGCGCGTATCGATGGCGGTCTTGCCACCCACCGAGCTGTCCACCTGGGCCAGCAGGCTGGTGGGAACCTGCACGAAGTCGAGACCGCGCAAGGCGATACTGGCGGCGAAGCCGGCAAGATCCCCGACCACGCCGCCGCCCAGCGCCACGATCGTGGTATCGCGCGCCACCGGCAATGCCAGCATGCGGTCCAGCAAGTCTTCGAGCCGGGCGAAGCTCTTGCTGCTCTCGCCGGCCGGCACCAGCATGTCGACCACGCCAATGCCCGCTGCCGTTAGCGATTCGCGCAATGGCGCCAGCAGCAGCGGCGCCACGGTATCGTCGCTGACCACGACCACCCGCGGTCTTTGCAGCAACGGCGCCATATGCACCGCCGCTTCGCCCACCACGCCCGGGCCGATAACAATATCGTAGGCGCGCTCGGCCAAGGCCACGCGCACGGTTTCGTTGGTGCTCACGGCACCTCCTCCAGGGCTTGCATGATGTCCCGCACCACCACGTCATGCGGTCCGTTGGTGCTGTCGACGGTGATGTCCGCCTTCGCGTAGACCGGATAGCGCTCCGCGATCAGGCGGCTCAGGATCTCGCGCGGGTCGCCCTGCTTGAGCAGCGGGCGGTTGTCGCGCCGCATCACCCTCTGCAACAGGATATCGATCTCGGCGCGCAGCCAGACGCTTACCGCGCCGGCAGCGATCAGGGCGCGTGTCTCGGGATCCATGAAGGCGCCGCCGCCGGTGGCCAGAACCTGCCCGCGCTCGGCCAATAGCCGCCCGATCACCTGGCGCTCGAGGCGGCGGAAACAGGCCTCGCCGCGGCTGGCGAATATCTCGCTGATGGATTGCCCGGCTTCGGCTTCGATCACCGTGTCCGCATCGAAGAAGGGGCGGCCGAGGCGCACGGCTAGGCGGCGTCCGACCGAGCTCTTGCCGGCCCCCATCAGGCCAACCAGAACGATCGTCGTTTGTGCATTTGGATTTGCAGCGGTGTCCATCACGGCCATAGGCGATCTTCGAAACAGGGTGCCCTGCGGCGGCAGTGCGTTGAATCGCCCCAGGCGAGCCGGTAGACTGCGCCCCATCGAAGGTCGGCGCGACTATAGCATAGCCGGCAAACCCTGTACCAACCGTGTTGACCGGCGGCGACGCCGGCCTCCCGGAGCGGCGCGCGATGCACTTTCTGTTTCGCTTTTTCGGACTGTTGATTCTGCTCGGCGCCATCGGTGGCGCCGTGTTTCTTGCCACTTGGGACATTCCGCCACCTACCGTGGCGGTCAAGAAAACCATCGATGATGACCGCTTCCCGCGTTAGCCGCCGGCTGGCCGCCCTTGCTCTTGCCCTGATCCTGCCGGGCGGCGCAACCGCCCAGGACGAGCCCGCGCCCCTGCCCATGTTGCCCGAGGCCGAGGCAGCAGAGCAGGAAGTGCCCGGGCCTCGCCGCCTGCTGCTGCCCGACCCGATTGTCGAGGCGCAGCCGCCCGTTCCCGAGCCCGACGCGCCCGAGAGCTTCGAAGGCGTCTCCATCGGCCGCCTCGAGGCGGTCAGCGTGGAGGCCGTCGGGCTGCTCGGCGACAGCGACGGGGGTCTCGGCGCGGACCTCTGGCAGGGCGCGGAAACCAACCGCGTGGTCAGCCTGCTCGACCGCCTGCCGAGCGGTGCCCCCTCGCCAACCATGCGCGATGTGACGCGACGCGCGCTATTGACCGCGGCCGCGCCGCCGGCCGGCGCGGCCTCCGGCGATTTCCTGGCCGCTCGCCTGGCTGCTTTGATTCGCCTTGGCGCGCCGGAGGGTGCGGTGCGACTGGCCGCCATGGTGCCGATCGGCGCCGCCTCGCCGGCGCTCAAGGTGCAACAGGCCGACGCCTTGTTCTGGAGCGGCCGGCTCGACGAGGCTTGCGCTGTCGCGGCCACGGAAATCCGCGTTTCGGCGGATCCCGTCTGGCTGCAGTCGATGATCTTTTGCCAGCACCGCAGCGGCGAGCCGGACACGGCGCGGCTGTCGCTGTCCCTGGCCCGCGAGCAGGCGGGTCCCGCCGATGCCGGGCGTCTGGCGCTCGCCGCCGTCCTGCTCGGTCAAGGCGACAAGCCGCTGGCCTTGCTGGCAAGCGGTCTCGACCTGGCGATGACACTGGCTACCAAAGCGCCGCTCGAAGCCGAGACATTGAATCTGGCCCCGGCGCCGGCGCTCAGGGCGCTTGCGCTTCACCCCGAAGTGGCTCTCGAGACACGGCTTGCGGCGGGCGAGCGGGCCGCGGCGCTCGGTGCGCTTGCGCCGGCGGAGCTGGCTGACCTCTACGGCCTGCCGAGCTTCAGTGACGACGAATTGCGCGATGCCCGGGTCGTGGCGGGCAACATCGAGCCAAGCCTGGCCCGGGCGCTGCTGTTCCAGGCCGTGCGCAAGCAGACGGCTCCCGACCAGCGCGCGATATTGCTCGACGCCTTGTGGGCGCCCGATCCGACCGGCCCCGGCTTTGCCCCCCTGGCCCGCGCCGTCGGCGTCAGCCTGCTGACGCTGACGCCGACCCCGACCACGGTATGGATGGCGCCGGGCGCGGTGCGGGCCTTGCTCGCCAGTGGCCGGGCCCAGGCGGCGGTCGCCTGGTATCTCGGCCTTGCCGAGGCCGCCGTCGACGATCCCGCCGCCCGCGCGCAACAGAACGAAACCCTGCCGCTGCTCGCCGCGGCCAATATCGGCATGGGCCGCAATTGGAATTCGGCCATGGCCGTGCAGTGGTGGCGCAACCTGCCGGAAAGCCACGACGAGGCCACCAGAATGGCGCTGGCGACACGCATATTCATGGTCCTCGATGGCCTCGGGCGCTCCATCGGACACGAGGCCTGGGCGCTGTTCTTGGACGGGCCCTCCCACACGGTCGCCGAAATTCCCAATGTCGGCATCCGCTATGCCCTGCGCGATGCGGCGCGTGCCCGCCGCCGCGGCGAGACCGTGCTGCTGACCGTGCTGGCCTTGGGCGAGACCGGCCCGGCCGACGCCGACGCCTTGACCCTGGCGACGACGATTCGCGCCCTGCGCGCCGTCGGTCTTGGCGCTGACGCCGAGGCCTTGGCGCTCGAAGCCCTGATCGGCGGGGCGCCGTGAGCGCGGACGGCGATCTGGTCGATGCCTTTCTCGAGATGCTGATTGCCGAACGCGGCTCCGCCGCCAACACGGTCGCGGCCTATCAAAGGGACATCGGCGACCTCAGCGCCCACCTTGCAAGGTTGGGCCAAGGTCTGCGCACCGCCGATAGCGACGACCTGCGCAGCTACATGAGCGCCCTGGCAAAGCGCGGCCTGTCGCCGCGCACCGCGGCCCGGCGCCTGTCCAGCCTGCGCCAGCTCTTCGCCTTCCTGGTCAGCGAGGGCGTGCGCGACGACGATCCGGCGACGGCCCTCGACGCGCCGGTGCGCGGCCGCCCCCTGCCCAAGCTGCTGGCCGAAGACGAAGTCGAGCGCCTGCTCAGCGCAGCCCACGCCCACGACGGGCCGCAGGCGCTGAGGCTGATCGCCTTGGTCGAATGCCTCTACGCCACGGGCCTGCGGGTGTCCGAATTGGTCGGCCTGCCGCTCGCGGCCCTCGAAGGCGACATGACGACGCTGCTGGTACGCGGCAAGGGCGACAAGGAGCGCCTCGTCCCCCTCGGCGAGCCGGCGGCGGAGGCCATCGCCGCCTATCTCACGGTTCGCGACCGCTTTCTGGCTGCCGGGCAGCCCTCGCCGTGGCTGTTCCCGTCGCGCGGCCAGAGCGGCCACCTGACCCGCCGCCGTTTTGCCCAGCTTCTGGACTCGCTGGCGCTCGAAGCCGGAATCGATCCGGCCAAGGTGTCGCCACATGTCATGCGCCATGCCTTCGCCAGCCACCTGCTGGCCCACGGCGCCGACCTGCGCAGCGTCCAGGCCATGCTCGGCCACGCCGACATCTCCACGACCCAGATCTATACCCACGTGCTGGACGAGCGCCTGCGCGCCCTGGTCCACGCCCACCACCCCCTCGCCCAGCAGTAACGGAGTTCGTCTCATGAGCTTTACCGTCCCGGAGCCCGCCCCGGCGCGCCTGAACCGCAGCGAGCTTGCCGTGCCCGGCAGCCGCACCGAGTTTTTCGAGAAGGCGGCCAAGGCGCCGGTCGACGTGGTCTTTCTCGACCTTGAAGACGCCGTGGCACCGGCCGACAAGGAGCAGGCGCGCAAGAATGTCATCGCGGCCATCAACGATGTCGATTGGGGCGGCAAGACGCTCTCGGTGCGCATCAACGGCCTCGACACCCATTACATGTATCGCGATGTCGTCGACGTGCTGGAGCAGGCGGGCGACGCCCTCGACCTGATCATGATCCCCAAGGCCGGCACGGCGAGCGACATATACGCCCTCGACATGCTGGTGACCCAGATCGAGACGGCGAAAGGCCGCAGCAAGCGAATCGGTTTCGAGATGATCATCGAGAGCGCGCTCGGCATGGCCAATATCGACGAGATCGCCGGCGCCAGCCCGCGCAACGAATCGCTGCATTTTGGTGTTGCCGATTACGCCGCCTCGACCAAGGCGCGCACCACCTCAGTCGGTGGCCCCAACAAGGACTACGCCGTGCTGACGCACCCGGACACAGATGGCGGCCGCGAAGTGCATTGGGGCGACATGTGGCACTACCCCTTGAGCCGCATGGTGGTGGCGGCGCGCGCCAACGGCCTGCGCCCCATCGACGGCCCGTTCGGCGATTTCAGCGACGCGGACGGCTATCGCGCCCAGGCCAACCGCGCGGCAGTGCTGGGCTGCGAAGGCAAATGGGCGATCCACCCCTCGCAGATTGCGCTTGCCAACGAGCTCTTCAGCCCACCCGCCGAAGAGGTCGAACAGGCGAGGCGCGTGCTGGCCGCCATGGAACAGGCCCTCGCCGAAGGCAAGGGCGCCGTGGCGCTCGACGGCAGGCTGGTCGACATCGCCTCCATCAAGCAGGCCCGCAACCTGGTTGAAAAGGCCGAGCAGATCGCCAATGTGGGATGAACAGACCAGTTTATGCTAGACTCGGGCCATGAATACATTCCTCGATTTCGAACGCCCCATTGCCGAGCTCGAAGGCAAGATCAAGGAACTCCGCCACCTCTCCGACAACGATGAGCTGAACATCGTCGAGGAAGTGGCGCGCCTGCAATCGAAGGCCGAGCGCCTGCTGCGCCAGACCTATGCCAAGCTGGCGCCGTGGCAGAAGGTGCAGGTGGCGCGACACCCGGACCGGCCGCATTTCCGCGATTACGTCGAGCACCTGCTGGAAGACTTCACGCCGCTGGCCGGCGACCGCAAGTTCGGCGAGGACAACGCCATCGTCGGCGGCCTGGGCCGCTTTCGCGGCTATTCCGCCATGATTATCGGACACGAGAAGGGCGCCGATACGGAAGGCCGCGTGCGGCACAATTTCGGCATGGCGCGGCCGGAAGGCTATCGCAAGGCGATGCGCCTGATGGGGCTGGCCGAGCGCTTCGCACTGCCGGTCATCACGCTGGTCGATACGCCTGGCGCCTATCCCGGCATCGGTGCCGAGGAGCGTGGCCAGGCGGAGGCCATCGCGCGCTCGATCGAGACCTGTCTCAACCTGCGCACGCCCTTGGTCAGCGTCATCGTCGGCGAGGGCGGCTCGGGCGGCGCCATCGCGCTCGCCGCCGCCGATCACGTGGCGATGCTGGAGAACGCGATCTATTCCGTCATCTCGCCCGAGGGCTGCGCCTCGATCCTTTGGCGCAGCGGCGACAAGGCACAGGACGCGGCGGAAGCCTTGCGCCTGACGGCGGAGGATCTGGAAAAGCTCGGTATCATCGATGCTATCGTGCCGGAGCCCGTCGGCGGCGCCCACCGCGACCCGACAGAGGTCATGGAGGCGGTCGGCGACGCTATCGAGACGGCACTGCGGCCGCTGCTCGGCGTCGCCGGCGGCGACCTGCGTGCGCGGCGCCGGGAAAAATTCATGGCCGTCGGACAGAAGGGCCTCTAAAGGCTTTCCGCTTCGATGACCTCGGCCCTCTTCTCCCCCTTCTCTTTGCGCGACCTGACGCTTGCCAACCGCATCGTGGTCTCGCCGATGTGCCAGTATGCCGCCAATCACGGCTCGGCGAACGACTGGCACCTCATGCATTACGGCCAGCTCGCCATGGGCGCCGCGGGCCTGCTGCTGACCGAATCCACCCATGTCTCGCCGGTGGGCCGCATTTCGCCGAAATGCCTCGGCCTCTATAGCGACGAAAACGAAGCGGCGCTGAAGCGCGTCGTCGATTTCTGCAAGGCGCATGGCGTCAGCGCCCTCGGCATCCAGATCGGCCATGCCGGGCGCAAGGCCTCGACCAAGCCGCCGGGCGACGGCGGCGGGCCGCTGGACGAGGCGGAAGGCCCCTGGCAAGCCGTCGCGCCCTCGCCCCTGCCTTATGCCGACTGGCCGACGCCGGAGCCCCTCGACGATACAGGACTCGCCACGGTCAAGGCCGAGTTCGTCGACAGCACACGGCGCGCGGCGCGCGCGGGCTTCGACCTGGTCGAGCTGCATATCGGCCATGGCTATCTGTTGCACCAGTTCCTGTCGCCGCTGAGCAACCAGCGCGACGACGGCTACGGCGGCGATATCGACGGGCGCATGCGCTTTCCCGCCGAGGTCTTCGAGGCGGTGCGCGCGGTGTGGCCGGCGGACAAGCCGCTCGGCGTGCGCGTCTCGGCCACCGACTGCGTCGATGGCGGGCTGACGGTCAAGGAAGTCATCCACTTTTGCCGCGCGCTCAAGGAGCTCGGCTGCGACTTCGTCGACGTGACCAGCGGCGGCCTCGATCCGCGCCAGAAGATCACGGTCGGCCCCGGCTACCAGGTGCCGCTTGCCGAACAGGTGCGCAAAGCCGTGGACATGCCGGTCTGGGCGGTCGGCATGATCACCGAGGCAGAGCAGGCCGAGGCCATCATCGCCGAGGGCAGGGCGGACTTCGTGGCACTGGCCCGCGGCATCATGTGGGATCCGCGCTGGGCCTGGCACGCCGCCCACGCTCTCGGCGCCGAGACCGCCTATGCGGACAGATATGTGCGCTGCCAACCCTCGCGCTGGCCGCAGGCGTTCAGGAAATAAGCGGCGGCAATTCGTCGAGGGTGGTGATCATCGCCTTGCGCTCGCCGGGCAGGCGCTCGGCGGGCTGGGAGAAGCGGTTGATCCAGGCCACCTGGAAGCCGAAATTGGCGGCGCCGCAAACATCCCAGGCGTTCGACGACAGGAAGCATATCTCGCCGGCCGTCACGCCGAGGCTGTCGCAGCCCATTTGATAGACGCTGGCATGGGGCTTGAAGATACCCACCGCCTCGACGCTGAGCACGGCATCGAACAGCGGCTCGAGCCCGGCATTGCCGACTGCGGCGGCCAGCATCTCGCGGCTGCCGTTCGACAGGATGGCGAGCTTCATGCCTTGCCCGCGCAAGGTTTCCAGCGTGCTCTTGACCTCGGGATAGGCATCGAGCTCGAGATAGGCGCCCATCAGGTCTTCGGCCAGCACACCATTCTCGACCCCGTGCATGGCGAAGGCATAATCGAGCGCTTCGCGCGTGACCTGCCAGAACGGCACATAGGCGCCCATCAGGCTGCGCAGCCAGGAATATTGCAGCTGC
>CAZVDW010000831.1:0-2675 GCA_964625645.1 uncultured Rhodospirillaceae bacterium | reverse complement strand
GAGGGCACGGGCCCGCCTTTGCCGAGGCATGCCGCCGCCTGGCGCGAGGCCGGCGGCGTGCTCGGCATCGGCGGTTTCGATCTCGCCTGGGGCCCGGTCGCGATGCATGGCAACGGCCGCGCCAATCTCGATGCCGCGCTGAAGCCTGAAGGCAGGGGGCGGTTGACCTTGTCGGGCCTCGACGATGCGCTTAACGCTGCGGCAGCGCGAGCGTTGATATCGCCGTCCTGGCATCAGGCTGTCTCGACCGCCTTCGAGCGCTTGGCGAAGCTGCGCGGCGATACCGATGCCCAGGACATTACGGCGCGCCTCTCCATGGCGAGCGGGGTGTTGCGCTGGGCCGGACTGCCGCTGGCCGTCCTGCCGGCCTTGGGCTGCAGCGAGACCGCGTCCTGCTAGAGCGACTTGGGGGTGACGAGCGTCGCCGCCAGCACCTGGCCTGGGCCGAGCACATCCCAGTCACCGGGCCGCAGGTCGAATGTCGCCAGGGCGGCGGTGGGAAATTTCGCCATCATGCGCGCGGCAAGGCCGCGATCGGCCTCAGTGGCAAGCAGGGCAGCCAGGTATTGCAGGCCGGGATTGTGGGCGATGACGAGCAGCCGCTGGCACTCCGGCTCGACGGCACGCAGGCGATCGAGCAAGCGGTCCTCGGGCGCCAGATAGAGCGTGCGCTCGAAGCGCGTCTCGCAGGCAATGGCCGATCCCAGCCCGGCCAGGGTCGCGCGGGCGCGCGTGGCTGTCGAGCACAGCACCAGGTCGGGAGCCGGTTGCTCGGCCAAATGGGCGGCCATGAGCCGGGCCGCGGCCTCGCCACGGGCGTTCAGTGGGCGCTCGTGGTCGCCCTCGCTGCCACGCCAAGAGGATTTGGCGTGGCGCAAGAGCATGAGGCGGCGCGCGTCCATGGCTCACGCCGCCCCTTGATCATCCTCAGGCGTCGGAGGAGTCGCCTTCCAGGTTCCTGATGACCTTGCCCATCAGAGCCTGGAGTTGCTCCTTGTCCTTCTTGCTGAGGCCCGACAAGGCAACCTTGTCGACATCACCGGATAGCGACGAGAGATCCCCCTTCAAGGCCTTGCCCTTGGCGGTCAGGCGAATGTGGATCTGCCGCCGGTCGGCGTCCGAGCGCTTGCGCACCACCAGCTTGTCGCGCTCCATGCGGTCGAGGGTGCGGACCATGGTCGGCGCCTCGATACGCACGCGATTGCTGAGCTCCTTCTGGGTCAGGCCGTCTTCCTGCCACAGATTCATCAGCACCGGATATTGGCCATAGCCAATACCCTTGGGGCCGAGGCGGGTGGAGAGGGAGCGCACCAGCAGCCGTGACGCGAGGGTCACCATGTTGCTGGCGCTGGTGTCCTTCTTTGCGGCACTTGCGCGTGCGGCCGGCTTGGCTGCCGCCTTCGGTGCCGCCTTGCGGGCGGCAGCCGCTTTGCGAGCGGGAGCCGCCTTGCGGGCCGGAGCCGCCTTGCGGGCGGCAGCCGCTTTGCGGGCGGCAGCCGCCTTGCGGGCCGGAGCGGCCTTCGCCTTCGCCGCCGCCTTCTTGGGCTTGGCCGCGGCCCTCGGCTTTGCGGCCGCCTTGGGCTTGGCCGCTTTCTTCGCCTTTGTCGCCGTCTTGGCGGCGGCGGGACGCGCTGCCTTTGCGCGGGTCGCCGGCTTGCGCGCAGTGGTCTTCCTCGCAGGTGCTTTCTTCCTGGTAGCTGCCATCGAAATCTAAGCCTCTGTTTTCTGGGCGTTGGGTTGCCGGGTCATTTGTGGCGTGCTGCCCATTGCTGGAGACAGCGCAATAACTTGCATTCCAGTCATTGTTGCGCTGCCTGCCGCTGCCACACCCGCTTCGTCACGCATATAGGCCCACCAAGCAGCGGGACCAGCCCGTGATGCAATTTGGTGAGCCATTCTAATAGTACCGGTGCGGTTAGTTTGGCATTCTGGCGGACGAGTGTGGCACAAATTACCCACTCTGCCAAGCAATCAGACGATATCGCCTGGTATTACTATGCCAGCCAACGCTTGCGGCGACGGTAATGTTTGACGTCGCGGTAGCTCTTGCGCCCGCCTTCGCTGAGGCCGAGGTAGAATTCCTTGACGTCCTCGTTCTCGCGCAGAGTCGTCGCTTCGCCATCAAGCACGACGCGACCGTTCTCCAGAATATAACCGTAATCGGCGTATTTCAGGGCGATCGTGGCGTTCTGCTCGGCCAATAGGAAGCTTACGCCTTCCTCGGCATTGAGGCGCTGGACGATGTCGAAAATCTCCTCGACCAATAGCGGCGCCAGGCCCATCGACGGCTCGTCGAGCAGAATGAGCTTGGGCCGTGCCATCAGGGCGCGCCCGATCGCCGTCATCTGCTGCTCGCCGCCGGAAATGTAGCCTGCCTGGCTTGTACGACGGCGCGTGAGGGCCGGGAAATAGCTGTAAACGAGATCGAGGTCCTGCTGGATGGCGCTTCTGCCGTCGCGCCGTGAATAGGCACCGGTCAGCAGGTTCTCCTCGACCGTCAGATGCTCGAAACAGTGGCGCCCCTCCATGACCTGGACGACGCCGCGGCGGACCAGGTCCGACGCCGACAGGCTCTGGACCGCCTCGCCGAGATATTCGATGCGCCCCTTGGTAACCTCGCCACGCTCCGAGCGCAGCAGGTTGGAGACCGCCTTCAGCGTCGTCGTCTTGCCGGC
>CAZVDW010000830.1:0-3829 GCA_964625645.1 uncultured Rhodospirillaceae bacterium | reverse complement strand
GCCACCGTCTCCATCAGGGTATGGAGCTGAACGCCGCCCTGCCAGGTCGAGCCGCGGGTGAGCACATAGCCCAGGGTGAGGCCGACGCCGACCGCCCAATAGGTCCTAATGCGGCGCCGGGCGGTAGCCTCTGTCTGATGCTCGCTCATAGCTGAATCCCGCAAAGTTGAGCAATTCTTGCCGCATTGGCTTCCATTGAGGGTATCCGAGTCATTTCATGGCGAGGATACAGCACTGGCCCCATCTTGCTTGGAATCACTCTAAAAATAAAGTCCCGGTTGCGAGCAGGCGCGTGCCAAAGCATCGTCCGGGCTCAGCCGGTGAGCATAACGAAATTCGTCAGGCGGAAAATTGGTGCCCAGGGCTAGAATCGAACTAGCGACACGCGGATTTTCAGTCCGCTGCTCTACCAACTGAGCTACCTGGGCGGTCTTGGAAGACCCCGGTTCGGGGCGAGGCGGTTATAGAGAATGCAGCCCAGGCTGTCCAGGGTTTGACAGCTCAGAACGTGGCATATTCTCAATATTCGTCGTCGTCTTCGTCGCCAAGGCCCGGGGCGCGGCCGGGGATGGCATAATTGCCTTTGAGCCAGCGACCGAGATCCACGTCGCGGCAGCGCTGCGAGCAAAACGGGTGCTGCGCGGCGGCCGCCGGTTGGCCGCAAACCGGGCATGGCCGGCCCCGCTCCCGGCCCAGGGTTTCGGCTGCCGCGGATTTGTGACTTGGCTTATCGCTCATTGGCTCATCACCTCGAACTGGTCGCGCTCACCGTTGGACTTGACTTCGGTGGTTACCGTCGCGGCGGCAGCGCGTTTCAGCGCCTCGAAGGACTCACGCAGCTCGCCCTCGAGCAGCGCCACGACCTCGGGCGCCGCACGCAGGGCCATGGGCCGCCCGGGGCGTGCCGCCGCTTCCCGATGGCCCGCACGCAGGACAGCCGCCGCGATCATCCGCCGGCTCGGCAGGTGCCCACGCCCGGCGCAGTGCGGGCACGGCTCGCCAAGCACCTCTTGCAGGCCGGCGCGGGTGCGCTTGCGGGTCAGCTCGACGACACCAAAGCGCGACATCGGCGCGAAAGTGACGGGCAAAGGGTCACCCGCCACCGCTTCCGCCAAGGCCTGCATCACGCTTTGCCGCGCCACATCGCTCGCCATGGCAATGAAATCGACAGCAACCAAACCGGCGATATTGCGCAGCACGAGTTGCCGTGCCAATTCCCGCGCCGCCTCGAGATTGGTGGCAAGCGCCACGTCGCCAGCGCTGCCATCGCTGCTTTCAGCGCTATCCACATCGATGGCGCAAAGCGCGCGGGTCTGCTCGATGGTCAACCGGCCGCCGGACGGCAGGCGAATCTCCGGCCCCGCCAGGGCCTCGATGTCCGCCTCTATGCCATAGGCGCGAAACAAGCTCTCCGGGCCAAGGTGCAGTTGGGCCTCGCCCGCCAGAAGGGCCCGGTCATCGACCATCACCTCGCCGCCTGCGGCAAGCGCGCGCTCCAACGCACCCGGACCTCGCGCCAGCAAGGCGGGGGGCGATGCCGCCTGCGCAGCTTCGGCAATGCTCTGCCAGCGCGCGGCCAAGGCCGTGACCGCAGTGCTGTCAAAGTCGCGCGCCACCGCCAGGCCGCCGGGCACGCCGTCCATGGCAGCCTCGGCCGCCTCGGCAAGGCGGCGGCGCGCCGCCCGGTTGCCCGCTTGCCGCGATACCTGCACACCCTCCGCCAGCGGTGCATAGGTCATTCCGCTGGCCGTCAGGCTCGGCTTGGCCGTAAGCCTGGCAGCTTTCTCGGCAAACGCGTCCTTGACGACTTGCACGATCAAGGCCTGGCCCTCGTGCAGCGGCATGTCCGCAAGCGCCAGATAGCCCGGCCGCGCCAGGCCGCAGGTGACGAAAGCCGCGTCGATCTTTGGCAACACCCGCGCGACCCGGCCCAGGCGAATATCTCCCAGATGGCTGCGCGCGCCGTCGTACTCGACCTCGTAAGCCTGCAAGGCACCATCGACGAGCACGGCTATGCGGGTCTCGCCACCGCCACGGCTGATCAAGGTGCGGCGCACCGCTCAGCCCTCGCCTGCGGGCAGACGATCGACCGGATAGCCGAGACCGCCGAGCAGCGCCCGGGTCTCGTAGAGCGGCAGACCGACGACGTTCGAGCTGGAGCCGTCTATGGCGATGACGAAAGCGCCGGCCAGCCCCTGGATGGCATAGCCGCCCGCTTTGCCGCGCCATTCGCCGCTGGCCAGATAGATCGCGATATCGGCGTCGCTGAGGGTCTTGAAGCGCACCCGCGTCAGCACCAGGCGCGTGGCCGAGCGGCCATCGGGTGCGATGGCGGAGACAGCCGTGTAGACCCGGTGGCGGCGCCCCGACAACAAGCGCAGGGTCGCGCCCGCGGCATCGCCGTCGGCCGGCTTGGGCAGCACACGCCTGCCACAGGCCACGACCGTGTCGCCGGCGAGCACGAAAGCGCCGGCATGGCGCGGCGCCACCGCGCTGGCCTTGGCCACGGCCAGGCGGCGGGCAAGATCGCGCGGCAGCTCTTTCGGCAGCGGCGCTTCGTCGATATCCGCGGGGTCGAGCGTGTCAGGCGCAAGCCCTATCCGCGCCAGCAAGTCGCGGCGGCGCGGCGAGGCCGAGGCAAGCACCAGATGGGGTGCGGCAGATCGGCTCACTTATGGCGGAAAGTGATGCGGCCCTTGGACAGGTCGTACGGTGTCATCTCCACCGTAACCCGGTCGCCCGCAAGCACGCGAATGCGATTCTTGCGCATGCGCCCGGAGGTGTGGGCCAGGATCTCGTGGTCATTCTCCAAGACCACACGGAACATGGCGTTAGGAAGGATTTCCTTCACCACGCCCTGAAATTCGATCATTTCTTCTTTCGGCATCGATCCCCCTGGGCTCAACTGCGGCGCCTCGCGGCCGCTAGAAAATGGTCCGAGGCCGGCAATCGGTCAACCGTTGTTTCATCCTCCCCGCTCATATGGGCCTAGCGGGACGTTCGAAACGGCCTTCCAAGCGCTCCATCAGGCCATCGCGCACCAGGCGGTAGGCATTCAGGCGAGCCTCTCGATTGCCCTCGATCAGCGATGGGTCGAAGGTATTCCAGAACTCGACCTCGCAGGCCATGGTGCGGGTAAGCTCGACCGCAGCGTGCTGCGCTTCCGGCGACAACGAGATGATGACATCGAACGAGGTATCCTCCAGCTCGTCGAAGGTCTTCGACCTGTGCCGCGAGAGGTCTATGCCGATTTCGTCCATCACCTCGATCATGAAGCCATCCGGCTCCCCCGCCCGCACACCTGAGGAATCGACATAGATGGACTTGCCGAAAAGATATTTCATGATCGCTTCGGCCATCGGCGAGCGAAGCGAATTGTTGGTGCAGCAAAACAACACGCTGCCTGGATTTCCCGCCGTCGTCATCAATGCCGCAGATGCAGGACGCAGAACAGGGTGAAGAGGCGCCGCGAGGTGTCGAAGTCGATATCGATCTTACCTTCGAGGCGTTCCCGCAACAGGGTCGAGCCTTCGTCGTGCAAGCCCCGCCGGCCCATATCCAAGGCCTCGATGCGCGACGGCGCGGCGTTCTTGATGGCAGCGAAATAGCTTTCGCAGACCGTGAAATAGTCCCGCACGATGCGCCGCAAAGGCGTGGTGGCAAGGCTGACGGTGGCCAACTCGGCCGCGTCCTCGGCGCCACGTATCTGGAAGATCAGGCGACTTTCCTGGATCGACAAGTGCAGGGCATAAGGCCCGGCCGGCGCCCCGACCGGCGAGAAACTGTTGGCCTCCAGCAGGTCGAAGATCGCCACCTCGCGCTCGTGGTC
>CAZVDW010000829.1:0-6862 GCA_964625645.1 uncultured Rhodospirillaceae bacterium | reverse complement strand
GCCCCGCTTCATGGTCGATCTGGCGACCCTGACCGGCTCCATCATCGTTTCGCTGGGCAATTATCAGGCAGGCCTGTTCGCCAATGACGAGAAGCTGAGCAAGCAGCTGGTGGCGGCCGGCAAGGCGGTGGCCGAGCCGCTCTGGCCGATGCCCATGGACGAGCATTACGACAAGCTCATCAAATCGGACATCGCCGACATGAAAAACATCGGCGGGCGCGGCGGCGGCAGCACCAGTGCGGCCAAATTTCTCGAGCGCTATGTCAACAAGGTGCCCTGGGCGCATCTCGATATCGCCGGCGTCACCTGGACCAAGGAGGGCAACGAGCTGGTGCCCAAGGGCGGCACCGGCTTCGGCGTGCGCCTGCTCGATCGCCTGGTCGCCGACAACTACGAGGCATGACGACCGAGGTCGGCTTCTACCAGCTCAGCCGCTGGCCGCTCGAGCGCGCCCTGCCGCGGCTGCTGGAGCGTGCCGCGGGCCAAGGCCTGCGCTGTGTCGTGCGCTTCGCCTCGGCCGAGCGCCTGGCCCAGATCAACGCCCATCTCTGGAGCTACGATGCGGACTCCTTCCTCGCCCATGGCGGGCCCGAGGACGGCCATGCCGGCGACCAGCCGATCTATCTCACCTGCCTCGAGGAGAACCCCAACGAGGCCACGGTGCTGCTGCTGGCGGAAGGCGCCGAGGCCGGCGACCGCGATCTCTACGACCGCTGCCTCGACCTCTTCGACGGCAATGACGAGCACGCGCTCGGCGCCGCGCGCGGGCGCTGGAAAGCCCTCAAGGAAGCCGGCTACCCGCTCACCTACTGGGCCCAGACGCAAGACGGCCGCTGGGAAAAGCGCGCCGATGCGTCAAACGATTGATGACCCGACTTAATCGGTGACAGTTTACTTTTTACCATGGTACTATGATTTATATCTTTGTGTTATGAACAATCTAAACACGCGAACTGCCTTGGCCGTCTAGTGGGGGCCGAAAACGCCACGGATTCGATTTGTGAGCTATTGATATAGCCAGAAACACACTGGTAATGAGTAAACTGTCACCGTATTGTGTGCTGCGGGTAAGGCCGCTTACGCTTCCTCTTCCAGCTCGATCAGGGCGATGCGGCCGCCCTCGGCGGTCAGTGCCAGCTCGCCGCGCTTGAGCGCCAGGGCGTCGTCGCCGAACAGGCTGCGGCGCCAGCCGTGCATGGCGGGAACGTCGGCCGCGTCGTCGGCGGCGATGCGCTCGAGATCGGCGCTCGAGGCGACCAGCTTGACCGCCACGTCGTTCTCCTCGCAGCGCATCTTCAAGAGCACCTTGAGCAGCTCGACGAGCGGGCCGACGCCGCGCGGCGCGGACTTCAACTTGGCAAGCGTCGGGCGCTCGTCCTCGGGCACGGCGAGGCCGGCGGCCACCGCCTCGATCATGGCCGGGCCTAGGCTGCCCTTGAGCAGGCCCTTGCTCATGCCGCGGATGCGCCCAAGCTCGTCGAGGTCGGCGCAGCGGTGCGCCGCGATCTCCAGGATGGCTTCGTCGCGCAGCACCCGCTGGCGCGGCACGTCGTGGCTCTGGGCATAGCGCTCGCGCACCGCCGTCACCTCGCGCAGGATGGCCAGGAAGTCCGGCGCCACGGTGCGCGTCTTGATGCGCCGCCAGGCGTCCTCGGGGCGCATGGCGTAGACATCTTCCGCGGTCAGCACCGCCATCTCTTCGCTGACCCAGGCGCCGCGCCGCGACTCTTCGAGACTGGCGGAGAGCTTCTGGTAGATGATCGGCAGGTGCTCGACATCGGCCAGGGCATAGGTCAGCTGGCGCTCGGTCAGCGGCCGCTTCGACCAGTCGGTAAAGCGCGAGGACTTGTCGATCTTGGCCCGCGCCAGCTTGCGCGCCAGCTTCTCATAGGCCGCCGCCTCGCCGAAGCCGCAAACCATGGCCGCGACCTGGGTATCGAACAGCGGCACCGGCACCTGGCCCGAGAGATTGTAGAAGATTTCCAGGTCCTGGCGCGCCGCGTGCATCACCTTGAGAATGCCGGGATCGTTGAGCAGGTCGAGCAGGGGCGCCAGCTCGATGCCGTCCGCCAAGGGATCGACCGCCGCGGCCACGCCGTCGGGCCCGGCGATCTGCACCAGGCAGAGCTTGGGCCAGAACGTGCTCTCGCGCATGAACTCGGTGTCGAGACAAATGAAGGGCGCAGCGGCCAGTCGCGCGCATAACGCGGCCAGCGCGTCGGTATCGGTAATCAATGACATGGCGCTGCTATAGCACCGTTCGCTGCATCGCGGGAGGGGGATCGCGAAACTTGCGCTCCGGTGCGTACGCGGTTGTAATGGGTCTGTGACCATACTGATCGGGGGGTTTTTATGGACAGTGTCAGGGACTGGCTGGCGGCGATCGGCCTCGAGGAGTTTGCCGAGGCTTTCGAGCGCGAGCGAATCGACCTGGAAGCGCTGGCCGAGCTCTCGGAGGGCGATCTCGAAAGTCTCGGCCTGCCGATGGGCCCGCGGCGCAAGGTGCTGAAGGCGCTGCGCGCGCCCGCGGTCGAGCCGGCCCCCGCCGCCGCGCCGCGCGAGGCGGAGCGCCGCCAGATCACGGTGATGTTCTGCGATCTGGTGGGCTCGACGGCGCTCTCCGAAAAGCTCGACCCTGAGGATCTGCGTAGCCTGATGCAAGCCTATCAGCAGGCGGCCGGCGGGGTGATCGAGCGCTACGGCGGCCACGTTGCGCAATATCTCGGCGACGGGCTGATGACTTATTTCGGCTGGCCCCGGGCACACGAGGACGATGCCGAGCGGGCGGTGCGCGCGAGCCTCGATATCGTCGAGGCCGTGGGCGCCATGGAGCTACAGGTTCGTATCGGCATCGCCACCGGTCCCGTGGTGGTCGGCGAGACGGGTGCCGGCGATGCCTCGGTGCCCAAGCTGGCCGTCGGCGAGACGCCGAATCTGGCCGCGCGCCTGCAGGGGCTGGCGGGCGCCGACGAGATCGTTGTCGGGCCGTCCACGCGGCGGTTGCTCGGCGGGACGTTCGACGTCATCGATCTTGGCCGCCAGACGCTCAAAGGCATCGTCGAGCCCGTGCCGGCGCACCGCGTCACCGGCATCGCCGCCACCGAGGGCCGTTTCGAGGCCCAGCACCAGCACCTGACGCCGCTGGTCGGGCGCGAAGCCGAGATGGCCATGGTGATGGCGCGCTGGGAGCAGGCAAAGGCTGGCGAAGGCCAGGTCATCGTGCTCGGCGGCGAGCCCGGCATCGGCAAGAGCCGTATCACCCAAGCGCTCAGGGAGCGGGTCGCCGACGAGCCGCACACGCGCCTGCGCTACCAGTGCAGCCCCTACCACACCAACTCCGCCCTGCATCCGGTCATCGAGCAGATCGAGCGCGCGGCCGGCTTTGCCCGCGACGATACGCCCGATCAGAAACTCGACAAGCTGGAGGCGCTCCTCTCCGCGCCGCCGGGAACGACAACGGCCTTGTTCGCGGCACTTCTATCGCTGCCGGTGGAGCGCTACCCGGCGCTGGCGATGAGCCCACAAAAGCAAAAGGAAGAGACGTTTCGCGCGCTCGCCGACGAGGTGACGACCCTGGCCGCGCTGCGCCCGGTGCTGCTGATCTTCGAGGACGCCCATTGGATCGACCCGACCTCGCAGGAGTTTCTGGACCTGTTGGTGCCGGCCGTGGCAGGGCACCGCGTTCTGGCGGTGATTACCCATCGCCCCGAGTTCGAGCCGCCCTGGACCGGCCAGGGCCATGTGGCGCCATTGGCGCTGACGCGGCTGGGTCGCGCCGATGCCGCAGCGATGGTCGCGCGCGTTTCCGATAAACCGTTGCCCGACGAGATCCTGGACCAGATCGTCGCCAAGACCGATGGCGTGCCGCTGTTCGTGGAAGAGCTGACCAAGACCGTGATGGAAAGCGGCACCGAAACGGCTACGTCCATCCCGGAGAGCTTGCAGGACTCTTTGATGGCCCGTCTCGACCGCTTGGCGCCAGTGCGCGAAATCGCCCAGATCGGCGCCTGTATCGGCCGCGAATTCTCCCATCGGATTCTGGCTGCCGTGTCGCCTTTGCGTGACAATGCCCTCGCCGATGCGCTGCAAGAGTTGGTGAATTCGGAGCTCGTATTCCGCAGCGGCACGCCGCCCGATGCGATCTATACGTTCAAGCACGCCTTGGTACAGGACGCTGCCGCCGACAGCTTGCTCAGAAGCAAGCGGCAGGGACTGCACCAACGTATCGCGAAAGTGCTGGAAAGTGATTTGCAGGGAGTCAAGGAAAGAGAGCCAAACCTGATCGCGCAGCACTACGCACGCGCCGACAATGCGGCCAAGGCGGTGGAATATTTCGAGCTGGCGAATATCAAGGCGGACAAGTCGTTGGCCCTTGAAGAAGCGATGCAAAATTTCGAGGAGGCGATGCGCTTTCTCGATCGGATGCCGGAATCTAGGGAGAATGGGCTCACCCGCATTCGTATGCTCGTAAGCAATAATACAGTGTTTCTACTATTATTTCGTCTCCTGGATTACCACGCATTGCTGTCGCAATTCGAACCGATCGCGGAAGAGCTGGGCGACGCCGAATTGCTAGGGGGCCTGCTCGCGCGTAAAGGGCACTGCCATTGGGCGTTCGGCGAGCTGGACAAGGCCATAGAGACATTGGAGGTTGCCGCCGATTTATGTGTGCAGGCCGGGAACCAACGCGACGCCGACTATGCTCAGATGCTGCTCGCATGGACCTGTATGTTGCAGGGGCGACTATCGGATGGGCTGGAGCATCGCAACAGGGCAATTCGGAGCTTAGGGCAAGACTTCGACGTTCGCTGGCAGGCCTGGGCATTGGCGGCAGGTTGTCTCATAAATGGCTGGCTTGGCAGATGGTCGGACGCGATCGCGGATGGCGAGGCGGAACTTGCCTTGGCAGAAAAATATTCCGACGAAAGCCTTGAGAGCTTTGCGTGCTGGAACTTGGCGTTCGTGCACGTGGGCAAGGGTGACCTGGCACGCGCGGTGGAAGTGGCCAAACAAGGAATCGAGTGCGCGCCGACTCCGGCCGATGCGTCATGGTCGCTGACTCCGCTGGGTTGGGCCTACAGCCGATTGGGCGGTGACCAGAATGGTGTTGGCGAATTGCAAACCGTTGTTGCCGCTAATCGTGCCGGAAACTTCGTCTGGGGTGAGCAGGCCGCGGTCATCTTGGCCGAAGCCCATTTACGGGCGGGCGATCCTGCCGAGGCGCTCGCGGAGTTGCAGCGGACCCGCCCGTATCTCGAAAAGGCGGGCATGAATATCGCTCTCGGCATCGCCGAGCGCCTGACGGCCGAGATAGGCCGGGCGACAGGATGGCATGACTTGAGCCGACAGCAGGCATCGGACCGCTACGCGCGCAGCCTTGAACTGCTTAGCGAGGCCGGTGCGCGCAACGAGCTTGCCATCACCCTCATTGCATTGGGGCACTACCATGCCGAGGGCGGCGAAGACGCTAAAGCCAGAGCCCATTTCGGCGATGCCTTGGATATCTATGAAGACCTGGGCACCATGGGCGTCACGGAAGACCTGCGCAGCGTCCTCGACAACCTCGCCTAAAGCCCCGTCACGCTAACCAGCGCGTTGCCGCTGAGCGTCGCCAGCGGGTTGCGCAGGGCGCGGCCGAAGTCGGGTACGTCGATCTCGAAGATGTCGCCTTCTTCCGCCTTGACCGCGTCGGCGAAGCTGATGCCGCCGGCCCCCAAAAAGTGGATGTGGATATCGCCGGGGCGGCGGCAGAGCTGGTACTTGAAGTGGTGGTGCTCGAGATTGGCGACGCTGTGGCTCATATGGTCCTCGCCCGAGAGGAACGGGCCCTGCCAAAGCGTGTTCTGGCCGCGCAGCACGCGCGTCGTGCCTTCGACGCTCGCCGGCAGCGCACCCAGGCGCAGCTCGGGGCCGAGGGCGCAGGGGCGCAGTTTCGAGTGCGCCAGCAACAGATAGTTCCGCCGTTCGAGCACGTGGTCGGCGAACTCGTTGGCAAGGGTAAAGCCGATACGCAGCGGCCGGCCGTCGTCGGCGATGATGTAGATGCCCGCGACCTCGGCCTCCTCGCCGCCGTCGAGCGCGAAGCCTGGACTGACCAGGGGCTGGCCCGCCGGCACCACGATCGAGCCGTCGCCCTTCCAGAACCATTCCGGATCGGCGCCGATCTCGCCCGCGGCCGGCTTGCCGCCCTCGATGCCCGCCTTGAACATCTTCATGGAATCGGTCAGCGCGTCGCCGCTGGCCAGCTTGGCGTGCATCTTGTCGCGGGCCTGGGCGCTGCCGAGGTGCGACAGCCCGGTGCCGCTGACCAGGCAATGGGCCGGGTCGGCGTGGTCGATGGGCGCCAGCACGCGGTTCTCGGCCAGCGCCGCCTCGTAGTCTTCGCTGGCGCTGCCGAGCCGCTCCAGCACCAGCGCCTCCAGGCTGCTGCCGCCGCGCGCCGCCGCGATCGCCAGATCGTAGACGCATTCGTATTCCTCGACGATGCGAAGCTCGTCGCCCTCGGGCAGGCCGACGCGGCGGGCGCCCTCGCGACTGCGGAACTGGACCAGGCGCATGACTTTCCTTTCGCTTGTGCCCTCCGGCTATACTGAGCCCGGACAAGGCTGGCAACAGGGAAGCGGCGATGAAGGCATGGGTTGGGTTTTTGGCACTGTGCCTGGCGGCCCCCGCCTGGGCGGCGGTCGAGCGTGTCGAGGTCACGCACCAAGGCGCCTTCGCGGACGGCGCCAGCTTCGGCGCGGCCGGGGCCTATGAAAAGCTCGCCGGCCGCCTGCATTACGCCATCGACCCGGACGATGCCGCCAACGCCGCGGTGGTAGATCTCGCCCACGCGCCGCGCGATGCGGATGGCTTGGTGCGC
>CAZVDW010000828.1:0-9307 GCA_964625645.1 uncultured Rhodospirillaceae bacterium | reverse complement strand
GGCCGCATGCCCCGCTGGTGCACCGGGTGCGGCGACAATGCCATCCTCGCCGCCGTCCAGCGGGTATGCCGGGACGAACAATTAGCGCCTGAAAAAACCGTGTTCGTCTCGGGCATCGGCTGCTCCAGCCGGTTTCCGCATTACATGCAGAGTTACGGATTTCACGGCCTTCACGGCCGCGCTCTGCCGGTCGCCGAGGGCATCAAGCTTCGCCGCCCCGACCTCAACGTCTTCGTCATCACCGGCGACGGCGACTGCTGTAGCATCGGCGCCGCGCATTGGATTCATGCCCTGCGCTACAACATGAACATGACCGTGCTGATGCACGACAACGGCATTTACGGCCTGACCAAGAATCAGGCATCGCCGACCTCGCCGCAAGGGCTCAAGAGCAACACAACGCCCCACGGAACGCCCTTGGAGCCGATCAATCCGGTCAGCGTCAGCCTCGGCATCCACAACGTCTCGTTTGTCGCCCAGGCCGTCGATTGGATCCCGGATTTGCTGCACGACATCGTCGAGGCAGCCTTTCATCACAAAGGCCTGTCGTTCGTTCGCGTGCTCCAGAGATGCCCGGAATACCTGCCGGGCCATTTCGATCCATGGATCCAGAAGCCAGACCGGATGCTGTTGCTGCATCACGAAGACGGGGTGCGCATCGGCTCGGACCTCGCCAGGACCTATCGCAACGTCGAGGAGCACGACCCTGCCGACAGAAGCCGGGCGCGCGACATCGCTTCGAGCTACGATCCGATGCCGGTCGGCGTGCTCTACCGAAATTCGGATATGCCCTGCTACGAAGACCTTTGCCGACCGGATCGCCTCTACACACCGGAAATCGTCAAGTCCGTGCTCGAGCGCGAATTCGACAAGTTCACCATTCCGCCCGCGAAGTCTTCGGGCAAGGCCATGCGATGACCGAAATTCTTTCGCCGTCTCTGACGTCCGATGCGGCGCGGCACGTGTCGCCCGATCCGCTGGGCGATATCGCGCCGAAAAGTCTTTACCCGGCCCTGTTCAGCGGCTACCGGGATCTCGCCAGGCTGCGCTACGATTATCCGCTGGTCCTGAGCGACGGAGCGAACCACGGTTCGCGCCTGCGCTCGCTTTCGGATAGCGCCGACCAGGTGCGGCGCGAGGTCGCCCCCGAGGGCGTCGAGGGAGAGAAGATACAGCGCCACATATTGCGGCTTGAGGAGGAAATTCGCACGCTCGTGGCGGGCGGACAAGGCGGCACTCTTGCCGATCTCTGGGATCGTGCGCAAGCCAAAGTTCTGTCCCATGCCGACGACGCCGAGCGCCAATCGTTGAATGACAGCCTCGGCCCGGCGCGCGAGGCGCTGCACGACGACGGCGAAGTCATCGATTGCGACGGCGCGGCGGCGGCACGGATCCTAAGCCACATCTGGGCCGCCGAGGAGGAGACGAGGTCGCGCCAGTTCTCCGAGGAGATCGGCGAGCTGGCGCTCAAGCTGAAGAATATTCTCAAGGCGGATTCCATGAAGACCGGCAAGGCGTTCAATGCAACGCTGCTGGAGCGATCGGTCGGATCGTCATATGAGTCGGCGTTCGATTTCAACGCGTTGTCGGAAATCCTCCAACCCTCCTTCGTCGACGGAGCCCTGCCCGACAAGGAGCGCAAGCGCATTCGGGCCGTCCTGGCGACCCTCGACACCCAGAAGTTCGTTCCGCCGGTGGATGACGAGGCGGCGAGCGGCACCGCGAGCAAGACCTATGAGTATGTTTTCGATAGCAGCGCCAAGGCTCTCGAGGCGTTTCGAGAGCGCTTGCCGAAAATGGTCGAGCTCGTCAAGGCGATGACGGTGGCGCGCCTGGAAATCGAAAACCGCTACAAGGACGCGGTCCACGATGCCTTTTTCGACCACTTCGGCGAAGAGTTTCTCGAGCCCGGCGATCTGGCGTCGTTCCCGTCCTATCTGGTCTGCCTCTGCGGCGGCAAGACAGACAACGCGGACATCGCTGAGATCCTGTCCTGCGGCCTGCCGATCAAGATCCTGGTGCAAAACGACGATATTCTCGAGGACCGGTCCATCGCCTCGGGACGGTTTTCCTTCGGCACCGCCGCATCGCAGCTCGCGGCGATGGCGCTCGGCCTCGGCAACATCTTTGTCCTGCAGTCGAGCAGCGCCGGCCTCTATCCCCTGCGCGAGTCGATCCTCAGCGGCCTGACGCAGCACGGACCGGCTCTGTTCAACGTCTATACCGGCCTCGGCGAGCCGGCGGCCGGCACGTCACAGTATTTGCGTGCCGCGGCCGCCACCGAGTCGCGCGCCTTTCCCACCTTCGTCAACGATCCTGCCGGGGGCGAGGACAGGGCATCGCGCTTTTCGCTCAACGGCAATCCACAGCCCGATACCTGCTGGCCGGTTCATCCCTTCCGCTACGAGGACGAGGATCTGCAGCGAATCGCCGAGGACACCGCTTTCACCTTTGCCGATTTCGTCACAACGGTCGACCGCTTTGCGGAGAGTTTCACGCCGGTATCCCGCGCCGAATGGCGCGACGCCATGGTCCCGGTGGCCAATTTCCTGGAACTGGATGCGGCGGATGCGAAGGACAAGGAGCCTTACGTTCTGCTTATCGACGACGACGGTGTCCTGCGCCGGGCGATTGTCGAGACCAGGCTGATCGAGGCCGCGCGCCGGTGCCGGGAGATGTGGTGCAACCTTCAGCAATTGGCGCCCCCCGCGGCCATTCCGGTCGAACCGGTCGAGGTGCCGATTGCGGCCACGGAACCCGAGCCGGTGGCGCAAGTCACCGCGGAGTCCGTCGACGATTCTGACGACGAGCCCGCCGGTTCGACCGGCGAGCCGTATATCGAAACCACCCGCTGCACCACCTGCGACGAGTGCACCGAGATCAACGGACGGATGTTTGCTTACGACGACAACAAGCAAGCCTATATCGCCGATCCCGACGCCGGCACCTACCGCGACCTGGTGGAAGCGGCAGAGAGCTGCCAGGTCGCCATCATATTTCCGGGCAATCCGAAAAACACCGCCGAGCCGGGGCTGGATGAATTGATCGCGCGTGCCGCGCCTTTTCGATAGATGCGCGACGAATCCACATGTCTAGATGGGAGACGTAGATGGTTGATCAAATCCCACTGCCCTACCCGCTGGAGAAAATGTTCGAGCACCTGGACCTCGATATTGAGTGGAGTTTCGAGCTCTTGCCCACGCTGATGCGAGACGCCGTGGTCGATTGCCAGAATTGCCGCATGTTTCAGGCCTGCGACTACGACGTGGAAAGCCGCTATTTCCTGTGCCCAAACAGGAATCTCCTCGACCAGTTGGAGCAATTGCAGGGCAAGGCATAGAGCCTGTTCAGATAATATGGAGCCGTTATGCCGATGAGCCCTGTGCGTCCGGATATGTTTGCGATCTCGGTACCGACCGCCTACCGCCACGGGTTTCACGATATCCGGAGCGTTATGCTAGCCTCGGAGAATCGGCCATGCCAACATCTTGAGGAGTGCGTGTCAGGACGTTGGCCAAGTTGGGGAGTCTTGGTCTCATGACGCGCGAAACATTTGATTTTTGCCTCGCTATCGGCGGGGCCGCGGGCCAGGGAATTGCTACGCCGGGCAACATTTTGGCGCGGATATTCGCAGGCCGTGGGATTCATTTGTATGCATACAATGCCTATCAGTCGATCGTTCGCGGTGGACACATTCTGCTCACTGTGCGCTGCGGCGACCAGCCGGTACTCAGTCATGGTGACCGGCTCGACCTTCTTGTCTGTCTGAATCAAGACACCATGGACCGGCATCTGAAACTGATGGGCTCGGCGACACGGGTGTTGTTCGACAGCGACACGGTGATTCCGGGGGAGCCGGCGGAAGGCGCGCGGCTGTGCCCGATACCGGTTGCGGAGCTGGCCGGCGGCAGCCGCAACAAGATGGTTCAGAACACGGCCGCGCTGGGTGCCATCGCCAGCCTGCTCGGGCTCGAGCTCGCTGTATTGGAGACGGCGCTCGGCGATCAGTTCGAAGGTAGGGGGCAGGCGAGGGTCGATGAGAATGTGAGCATCGCGCGCGCGGCCTTCGATCATGCCGAAGCGAATTTCGAGCCATACTCGACAGCGCTACCGGGCAGCGACAAGCGGCTCGCGGTATGGACCGGCAACGAGGCGCTGGCCATGGGCGGCGCCGCGGCCGGGGTGAAATTCTACTGCGCCTATCCGATGAGTCCGGCAACCGGGGTGCTGCACTGGATGGCCAGCAATGCCCGCGAGCTCGCCATTATGGTGCGCCAGGTGGAGGACGAGATCGCGGCCTCCAACATGGTGATCGGTGCTGGCCATGTTGGCTGCCGCGCGCTGTGCGCCACCTCGGGTGGCGGCTTCGCGTTGATGACCGAGGCGATCGGTGCCGCGGCCATGATGGAGGTTCCGGTGGTGTACATCACCGTGCAGCGCGCCGGGCCATCGACCGGGGTCCCGACCAAGACCGAACAGGGCGACCTGTGGCAGGCGCTGGGTGCCAGTCAAGGCGATTTCGAGCGCTTCATCGTCGCGCCGACCGATGCCTTGGACGCGTTCAACACCCTGCCCGAGCTGTTCAACCTGTGCGACCGCTTCCAATGCCCGGGTATCGTGATGACCGATCTGCTGATCTCGGAAGGCACGTTCAGCGTCGACGCGGACGATATCGACATGCAGCCGAAGATTGATCGCGGCGCCCTGATTACCGAGCCGTCGGCAACTGACGGCTATCTGCGCTACGACAACACCGAGAGCGGCGTATCCCCGCGCGCCCTGCCCGGCCTCGAAGGCCATGTCCACGTGGTGGCGACCGACGAGCAAGATGTTGACGGGGTGCTGATCAGCGACGAGTTCAGCGATCCCCACAAGCGCCGGCGCATGGTCGAGAAGCGAGCGCGCAAGTTCGCCGGTGCGCTGGTCGAAATCGCGCCGCCGGCGCTTGCCGGGCCGCAGGATGCCGAGGTGACACTGGTCGGCTGGGGCTCGACCGCCGGCGTGATCACCGACGCGATCACCGCGCTCGCAGCCCGCGGCATTGTCGCCAACCATTTGCCGATCAAATGGATCGTGCCTTTCCACGACACCCGGGTCGGCGATATTTTGTCACGCGCGAAACGGGTCGTGGTGGTCGAGAACAACTATTCCGGACAGTTTGCTCGCTATCTGCGGAGCGAGACTGGGCTCACCGCCGACGGCCATATCCGCAAATATGACGGCGAGCCGTTCATGCCGCATCACGTGGTCGACGGCGTGCTAGCGATGCTCGCCGGTACCACCGAGCGCTTCGTACCCGAACAGGAAGTCATGGTCTGAAAGGAAATCGCAGATGTCCCCTGTCACGCTCGACGATCGGTCGGCCGATTGCCTGACCGCAAAAGACTTCAAGGGCAAGGTCGATCCCGACTGGTGCAAGGGGTGCGGCGATTTCGGCGTCCTCAACAGTCTGCGGCGCGCCTGCGCGGAGCTCGATCTGCGGCCCCACCAGGTCTTGACCGTCAGCGGCATCGGCTGCTCGTCGAACCTGCCAGGATATTTCAATGCCTATGGCATGCACACCCTGCATGGTCGCGCGCTCGCCGTGGCGACCGGGGCGAAGCTCGCCAACCACGACCTGACAGTGATCGTCACCGGCGGCGACGGCGATGGATTCGGCATCGGCGGCAATCACTTCGCCCATACGGCGCGGCGCAATGTCGACCTCACCTACATCGTCATGGACAATCAGATCTATGGTCTGACGACAGGCCAGATTTCGCCGACCAGCCGGCGAGATATGCGCACCAAGAGCACGCCGTTCGGCAGTATCGAGACACCGGTCAATCCAATCCTGGCGGCGATCGTAAATGGCGCCACTTTCGTGGCGCGCGGCTTTTCCGGCGACCCCACACATCTGAGTGATCTGATGGTGCAAGCGATCGACCACGATGGATTTGCCTTCATCGATGTCTTGAGCCCGTGCATTACCTTCAATCACGACAATGATATCCGCTTCTTCAAGGACCGGGTGACGAAGCTGGGGGACGCGGGCCATGATGCAAGCGACTGGCAAGCGGCGTGCGAAAAGAGCATGGTTTGGGGCGACAAGATCTACACTGGACTATTCTACCGGCGCACCGAAGAGGCGACCCTGGGCGACCAGGAACCGGTACTGGAGGACGGCCCCCTCAGCCTTCGCCCGCTCGGGCTGAGCGACCAACAGGTGCGGACAATCATCGACCGTATGATGTAGTCCAAGGCGTGCGGCAAGGGCATTGTCAAATTGAGCTGGCGGCAAGTTGGCGTGCTTTAGATAGTGCTGCTTGATAATCACACAACCCCAGCCCAACTACCAGCTCGCGCTTACCGAGACGCGACACGATCGCGTCGGGAACCCGCCGCCGAAATACGTACCTCCCGCCCTTTCGCCGCAGATAATTCGCCATCCAAAACGCCCCTTGTGGACCTCTCGTGTGGACCCATCCTGTGGACCACGTAAAAGCCGGAGCGCGCTTGACGTAACGCTTTGATATATAAGGATATTTTCCGGAGGCGGTGCGCGGACTGTCCCTCTAAATTATTGATTTTAAAGGGAAAATCTGGCTGGGGGACCTGGATTCGAACCAGGACTGGTCGGGTCAGAGCCGACAGTTCTACCGTTAAACTATCCCCCAGCGGGGTCTGCTATACGAGGGGGAGGAAACTAGGAGCGGCCCGGCGGCGTGTCAAGCGGTGGGCCGGGCGAATCAGGGCATGGCGAGATCGACGCGTAAGAAGGGCGGCAAGGGCGCCGGGCGCGGGCCGGGGCGGGCGCCGCCGAAGCAGAAGCTGCGCACGGCCAAGGGGCGCTCCATCTCCTCGTCGCGCTGGCTGCAGCGCCAGCTTGACGATCCCTATGTGGCCCGCGCCCGGGCCGAGGGCTATCGCAGCCGCGCGGCCTTCAAGCTCCTGGAGATGGACGAGCGCTTCCGGTTTCTCAAGCGCGGCGCTACGGTGGTCGACCTCGGCGCCGCGCCTGGCGGCTGGACCCAGGTCGCGGTGGCCTGCGCTGGCCGCGTGCTGGCGGTCGATGTGGTGGAATTCGAGCCGCTGGCGGGGGCCGAGCACCTTACCCTCGATTTTCTCGACGAAGGTGCCGATGTGACCATACGCGAGGCGCTCGGCGGGCCGGCGGATGTCGTGCTGAGCGACATGGCGGCACCGGCGACGGGCACGCCCAATGTCGATCACTTGCGCATCATGGCGTTATGCGAGGCGGCCGCCGAATTCGCCGAAAGCGTGTTGGCGCCGGGGGGGTGTTTTCTGGCCAAGGTGCTGCGGGGCGGCGGCGAGGCGACATTGGTGGCGCATCTCAAGCGGCGTTTCCGCAAGGTCCGCCACGTCAAGCCGGCGGCCAGTCGGGCGGATTCGGCTGAGCTCTATCTGCTGGCGATGGATTTTCGCGGGTCTGAGCCGGATAAGCCCTGATCACGATTCCTCGAGCTGCCGCAACTCGGTGTTGGTGTAGCGCAGCCGCTCGGACAGGGTCTTGGCGAGGCCTTCGAACAGGTTCATGGCCCCCTTCTTATGCCCCAGCGCGAAGTCCTCGAAGCTGGCGCGCGAGAGCACGTAAAGCTCGCTGTCGCTCTCCGCATAGGCATCCGCCGAGCGTGGCTGATGGTCGAGGAACGACATCTCGCCGAAGAAATCGCCGCGGTTGAAGGTCGCCAGGTGGTGGGCGTGGTCATGGGCCAATGGCTGCATGATGCGAATGGCGCCGCGGCGGATCAGATAGAGCTCGTCGCTGGCATCGCCGAAGCCGAACAGCCGCTCGCCGGCCTTTATCGACACCGCTTTCATATGGGCTTCGAGATCGGCGAGGGTGTCGTCGCGCCGCGCCTTGAAAATGTCGATCTCGCGCAATGACAGCAGGCTTTCCTCGGCCCGGCCGACGCCGGCTTCGGCCAGCACCCGGCTCTCCACCCATTCCAGCGCGTCGTCGAGCTCGTTGAAGGCGTGCGCCTGCCGGCCCGGCTGCACCAGCCCGACCTTGTCGAAATAGTCCTGCATCTCCTGGCCCGTGGGAAAGCGCGGCAGGGTGCTGAAGATGAGCTCGCCGCCGCGCTCCTTCAGCATGTCCTCCAACTGCTCGAGAACATGCACCGCGGTGACGTCGACCGAACGCACCAGGCGCATATCGAGAATGATGGTGCGCCGGGTCTTGAGATCGGGTTCGACAGCGCGGTAGAGCTGATCGGCGGTGCCGAAGAAGAGGCTGCCCCGAAGCTCGAAGATCGCGGTCTCCTCGCCATGCTCCTGCAATACCGCCATCTCCTCGGGCAGGCGCACCTGTTTCGAGAAATGCTGCCTGGCGCTGCTGCGGTGGTGGACGATCGAGCTGCTGATCTGCTCGCGCACGAACAACATCACCGCCAGCGCGATGCCGACGCCGGAGGCGGCGATCAGGCTGACCGTCTTGGCGGTAACGATCACCGCGATGATGACGGCGAAGTCGAGCATGGTGGCGCGCGAGCGCACGAATTGCAGGCTCTTCCAGTCGATCATGCGAAAGCCGACGATAAGCAGGATGCCGGCCAGCGCCGCGACCGGTACGAAGGCCACGAGATCGGCCAGCAGGAGGAAGGCGAACAAGGCCAGCACGCCTTCGATGGCGCCGGATAGCCGCGTGCGGCCGCCGCTCGACATGTTGACCAGCGTTGCCCCCATCTGGCCCGCGCCCGGCATGCCGCCGATGGCGTTGGCGACCAGATTGGCGGCGCCCTGGCCGAGCAGCTCGCGGTTCGAATCGTGGCGCGAGCGGGTTACCGCATCGAGCACCACGCAGGTCTTCAGGGTATCGATCGAGAGCAGCACGGCAAGCGTTGCGGCCGGCATCAGGATCAGCGAGATGTCGGCGGCGGACAACGTCGCAATGCCTGCCCAAACGCCCGCGGCGCCATCGAACAGGCCGCCTTGCGAGGCGCCGAGCGGGCCGATCACCAGGGCATTGTCCGCCGCCTGCAAGAGCGCGGGGTCGAGCATGGCGAGCGCGAGATAGGCGAGAATGCCGGCGCTCAGCCCGAGGATGGCGGCCGGCACCGCCTTGATGAGCTTGCCCGCGAAGATGGTCGCGGCGATGGTCACGCCGCCGATAACCAGGCTGCGCCAGCCCCAGCTCTCGGGCGCGGCCAGGGCCTGCCAGAACGAGGCCTCCTGCGGTGCCGCCAGCAGCAGCGGCAGCTGGCTGACAATGATCACCAGCCCGACGCCGCTCAGATAGCCGCTGACCACGGGATAGGGCATGTACTTGATCAGCCTGCCGAAACGCAGGGCGCCAAAAGCGAGT
>CAZVDW010000827.1:0-7326 GCA_964625645.1 uncultured Rhodospirillaceae bacterium | reverse complement strand
AATACTTTTCCTAAAACCACGATACATATGTTGCGAATAACCATTTACATTATTTTTTAAATTATTCTCGTAATTGTTCATAAACTTATTGATGCATTCATTAACTGAGAGATTTGTGAGAAAATCATCATTATCGTTTTTAATTTTGATATCCGACCACTTTAGAAATGCTCTCTGCTTTGCAATCTCTAAATCGTTCGTGCGCAAACTCCGCATTATGAACCGTTGATTGTTCGCCAGATGCCTTTTCTGAACCGTGAACCGACCGTAGTAGACCGTCTTTCCGTTGTCGAAAGATCGCTCCACCAGACTGACCAGAACCCTACCGTTCTCGTCCGTGAGAAGATTTTCGCAAACTCGTTCCGTATACATTCTGTCGAATCTAGAGATCCATCTACAGAGTGTCTACAGCATATATATTGAGATTTTAACCTACTGATACCATGTATAAAATCAACTACCTACGCCAATCCAGAACTGCCAGCCTGTCATGCGTAGCGCCAGGCGAAAGTGTCGCCGTCGGCGACCACCCGCCCGGCCGAGGGCGAGGGGAAATGCCCCGGCAGCACCAGCACATCGCGATCGCAGACGCTGTCGAGGAACGCCCGGCGCGTCGCCGCCGCGAGCGGCTTGTCGAAACAGGCAGCCGAGGCGAGGTCGGGAAATGTCAGTTGGAGGACGCTGTGCATCATGTCGCCAGTGAATAGCGCCTCGCCGCCCGGTGAGGCGAGGCGTATGCAGGAATGCCCCGGCGTGTGGCCGGGCGCCGGCTCGATGCGCAAGCGGTCGTCCACGGCGTGGTCGTCGGCGACGATGTCCGCCCGCCCCGCCTCGACCACGGGCAGCACGCTGTCGGCAAAAGCGCCGTCGTCATATTTGCGGGGATCCTTGGCGCTCTTGGCGCGCCAGAAGTCGTACTCCGTCGCGGCGAAGACATAGCGTGCCCTGG
Source organism: uncultured Rhodospirillaceae bacterium (assembly GCA_964625645.1). Taxonomy (GTDB): domain Bacteria; phylum Pseudomonadota; class Alphaproteobacteria; order UBA7887; family UBA7887; genus UBA7887. The sequence goes on along the minus strand of CAZVDW010000827.1, from coordinate 6,377 downwards.
CAAAGGTCGGCACCCAACGGCCATCGACCAATTGCGTGTTCCAGCCCACGTGATCCGGGTGCAGGTGGGTGCACATGACCACGTCCACCTCTTCCGGCGCGATGCCCGCGGCAGCCAGGCCGGCGAGATAGCGCGTGCCGCTGCGCATATGCCAGTCGGGGCTATAGGAGCGTTCCTTGTGCTCGCCGACGCAACTGTCGATGAGGATGGTGTGCTGCGGTGTGCGCACCACATAGGACTGGATGGCGAAGACGAGCTTGCGCGTGGCGGGATCGAGGAAGCGCGGCTCGAGCCAGCCGCGGTGCGGCTCGAGCATCTCCCAGGTGCAATCCGGATAGAACCGCGTCGGCTCGAACTCCGGCTGCTCGGTCTCGATGACGCGCAGAATCTCGCTGTCGCCGATCGCCAGCATGAGGCTCAGCCGCGCAGCCAGGTCTCGGCGAAGGCGAGGAAGGCCGTTGTCGCCGAACGACCCGCGAAATCGCGCGGCTGCGCCTGGCCACGCAAGGCCCGGCCATTCACCGTCGCATCGACGCGGGCGCTGTCGACGAACAGGCTGACCATGCGGTGCTTGCCCGTGGCGCTGCTCTCTGCCGGCATATCGACCAGATAGGGCTCGCCCAGCTCTTCCCAGGCGAGCCTGGCCTCGATGCCCTCGCCAGTGATGCGCTCCTCGTAGCGGCGGCCGTCGCCGCCTTCGGTCGCGACCGCATGCAGCGCGCGATATTCGATCCCCGCCAGCCCGGGCTGGCCGCGAAAGGCGCCGAAAGTGCCGACGAAATTCTCCATCAGATAGCGCCCGAGCGGCTCGTTGTCGGTAACGCAGACGTTGAGCGCATCGTCGCTGCTCGCCGCCGCGCCCGGCGCCTCCAACAGCACCAGGCCCTGCCCTCGCCCGTGCGGCGAGAGCATGACGCGGAAGAACGAGGCCAGGGCGACGAAGGGCCCATCCGGCGTGTCCTTCAGATACATGCCCGGGTTCTCGCCCGACCAATCGACGATACCGCCCGGGAATGGTTGTTCGATAGTCATGGCTCTCTCCTCCGACAGCGCCCTAATCGTTGGCCTGCTGTATGATTACGGTTTGATGCGGGTAGGGGATCGATATGCCGTCAGCATCCATGCGCTCCTTGAGCGCCTTGGTGAGCTCGACCTTGGTGGCAAAGAAGTCACCCCGCTTGGTCCAGGCGCGAATGGTCAGATCGACCGAGCTGGCGCCCAGCGCGCCGACCACGACCAGGGGCTCGGGATCCGTCAGGATACGCGATTCCGCGTCGAGCACGGCACGCACGCCGGCCACCGCCTTGTCGATGTCGTCGCCATAGTCGATGCCGAGAATGATCTCGATACGGCGTGTCTCATAGTGGCTGAAATTGCGCAGCGCCGTGTCCCAGACCTGGCCGTTGGGGATGAGGATCTGGATGTTGTCGGGCGTCGCCAGCTCGGTGGTGAACAGGGTCACCGCCTTCACCGTGCCGGCATGGCCCGCCACCTCCACATATTGCCCGACCTTGAAGGGGCGGAAGAATAGGATCATGACCCCTGCCGCGATGTGACCGAGCGTGCCTTGCAGGGCGAGCGCGATGGCAAGACCCGTGGCGCCCAGCACCGCGACCAGGCTCGCCGTCTGCACCCCGAACTTGGCAAGCACCGCGAGCACCGTGACGGCAATGATGCCGTAGCGCGCCAGGCTGGCAAGAAAGCTGCCCAGCATCTCGTCCACATGGTCGCTGCGGGCGGCGACTTTCTTGATGGTGCGCTTGGCCCAGCCGGCCGCGACCCAGCCGACGATCAATATGACCACGGCGCCGATAACTCGCAGCCCGTAGGTCGTGAGAACTTCCGTCGCCAAGTCTATGGCCTGGCTTGCCTCGGCTTCCATCGCCGCCTCCCCTAAAGCGTCGGGCGTACTTTAGGTCAGTGCAGCGTCGCCTGCCAGTCCGCGTGGCGCAGGCCCGCCTGCCTGGCAGCGCCAAGGCGCACCGAATGCAGCGGGCCGTCCAGCTCTCGCTGCCAAAATGTCAGGAACTCGTGCAACGCCGGAAATTGCGGCGCCAGGTCCCAGCCCTGCCAGACATAGGTCTGCAGAAGGTGGGGGTGGTCGGGCATGTGGTAGAGGATTTCCGCCGTGGTCAGGCGCCATCCAGCAGGACTCGCTTCAGCCATTGTCTCACCTCGCATTAGCGACATCCCAGTATCGCGAAAATTCTTAATAAAAACAATATGTTAGCAGCATATGCGTGAGACTGCTGCCAAAAATCTCCGGACCAGCCCTTGACTCCGCCACGGCTTTGCCCCAAATCCGCGCCGTAGCTGTCAGCACTCTCCCCTGTTGAGTGCTGACAGCCTATTGGACAATCCCGCTTACAAAGAGGACAGGCATAGATGAAGTTCCGTCCGTTGCACGACCGCGTGGTGGTTCGTCGCGTCGAGGAAAACGAGCGCTCCGCCGGCGGCATCATTATTCCGGACACCGCCAAGGAAAAGCCGAGTCAGGGCGAAGTCGTGGCCGTCGGCCCCGGCGCCCGTGACGAGAAGGGCCAGGTTGTGGCGCCCGACGTGACTGTCGGCGACCGCATTTTGTTCGGCAAGTGGTCGGGCTCCGAAGCCAGGATCGACGGCGACGACCTGTTGATCATGAAGGAGGCCGACATCATGGCGGTGTTAGAGCCGGAAAAGGCCAAGCGCAAGTCGCGCAAAGCCGCCTGAGCGAGAAGGAAAGAGACAAGAAATGGCAGCTAAAGAAGTCAAGTTCGGCATGGATGCCCGCCAGCGCATGGCGCGGGGCATCGATATTCTGGCCGATGCGGTCAAGGTCACGCTGGGGCCGAAGGGCCGCAACGTGGTCCTCGACAAGGCCTTCGGCGCACCGCGCATCACCAAGGACGGCGTCACCGTCGCCAAGGAGATCGAGCTTGCGGACAAGTTCGAGAACATGGGCGCGCAGATGGTCCGCGAGGTCGCCTCGAAGACCAATGACATCGCCGGCGACGGCACCACCACGGCAACCGTGCTGGCCCAGGCGATCTTCCGCGAGGGCATGAAGTCGGTCGCCGCGGGCATGAACCCGATGGACCTCAAGCGTGGCGTCGATCTTGCGGTCGAGGCCGTGGTCGCCAACCTGCACAAGCAGGCCAAGACCGTGCGCACCAACCAGGAAGTGGCCCAGGTCGGCACCATCTCCGCCAATGGCGAGCGCGAGATCGGCGATATCATCGCCACCGCCATGGAGCGCGTTGGCAACGAGGGCGTGATCACGGTCGAGGAGGCCAAGGGCCTTGAGACCGAGCTCGACGTCGTCGAGGGCATGCAGTTCGACCGTGGCTATCTGTCGCCGTACTTCGTCACCAATGCGGAGAAGATGGAAGTCGAGCTCGAGGATTGCTACATGCTGATGCATGAGAGCAAGCTCTCCAACCTGCAGGCCATGCTGCCGCTGTTGGAGACCGTCGTGCAGTCCTCCAAGCCGTTGCTCATCCTGGCCGAGGATGTCGAGGGCGAGGCGCTTGCCACGCTCGTGGTCAACAAGCTGCGCGGCGGCCTCAAGATCGCCGCCGTCAAGGCTCCCGGCTTCGGTGATCGTCGCAAGGCGATGCTCGAGGACATGGCCATCCTGACCGGCGGCCAGGTGATCTCCGAGGATCTCGGCATCAAGCTCGAGAACGTCAGCCTCGACATGCTGGGCCGGGCCAAGCGCGTCTCCATCGACAAGGACAACACCGTCATCGTCGATGGCGCCGGCAAGAAAGCCGACATCCGTGGCCGTTGCGAGCAGATCCGGGCGCAGATCGAGGAGACCTCCTCGGACTACGACCGCGAGAAGCTGCAGGAGCGCCTGGCCAAGCTGGCCGGCGGCGTGGCCGTCATCCATGTCGGTGGCGCCACCGAGATCGCGGTCAAGGAGAAGAAGGACCGCGTCGAGGATGCGCTGCATTCGACCCGCGCCGCGGTCGAGGAAGGCATCGTCATCGGCGGCGGCGTGGCCCTGCTCGCGGCCGCCAAGGCGCTCGACAAGGTCAAGCCCGAGAACCACGACCAGCAGGTCGGCGTCGATATCGTGCGCAAGTCCCTGCAACAGCCGGTGCGCCAGATCGCCGAGAATTCCGGCGTCGACGGCTCGGTGGTCGTCGGCAAGCTGATGGAGTCGAAGAAGGCCAATCTGGGCTTCGATGCCCAGAACGAGACCTACGTCGACATGTTCAGCGCCGGCATCGTCGATCCCGCCAAGGTCGTGCGCGCTGCTCTGCAGGACGCCGCCTCGGTGGCCGGCCTTCTCATCACCACCGAAGCGCTGGTGGCCGAGAAGCCCGAGCCCAAGGGTGCGGGTGGCGACGCCCCGGCCATGCCCGACATGGGCGGCATGGGCGGCATGGGCTTCTAAGGCAGTCCCCGACCAAAGACCCAAGACCAGGCGGGTCGCGCATCACGCGCGGCCCGCCTTTCTTCTTTTCCACGCCCGGTCCATCATGCCGCCACCCGTCCTCACCTTGCGCGATGTTTCGCTGCGTTTCGGCGCCACGCCTTTGCTGGACGGCGTTTCGCTGTCGATCGCTGCGCGCGAGCGGCTTTGCCTGGTGGGGCGCAATGGCTGCGGCAAATCGACGCTGCTGCGGCTCATGGCGGGGCGGATCGAGGCGGATGCGGGCGAGCGTTGGGCCCAGCCGGGCCTGAGCATCGGGGCCCTGGCGCAGGCCGTGAGTGCCGGCGCAGGTGAGACCGTTGCCGGGTTCGTCGCTGCCGACGACGCCGCGCCGGCCCACGCCGTGGACGCGGCGCTCGAACCCATGGGGCTCGACCCCTACCGCCTGATGGCATCCTTGTCGGGGGGCGAGGCACGGCGGGCGGCGCTGGCCCGGGCATTGGTCGGCGAGCCCGGTCTTCTGCTGCTCGACGAACCGACCAACCATCTTGATTTGCCGGCTATCGAATGGCTCGAGGCCAGACTGACCAGCTATCCCGGCGCGGTTATCCTGATCAGCCATGACCGGGCGCTGCTGAGCGATGTCGGAACGCGCACCGCCTGGCTCGATCGCGGCAGCTTGCGGGTCGCCGAGCACGGCTTCGACAAGTTCGCGGACTGGCGTGAGGCGATTTTCGCCGAGGAGGAGCAGGCGCTGGCCCGGCTCGGCAAGAAGCTGGACGCCGAGGACGAATGGCTGCGCAAGGGTGTGACGGCAAGGCGCACGCGCAACCAGGGCCGGCTGCGCAAGCTGCATGCCATGCGCGACGAGCGGCGTCAGCGCATCGCGCACCTGCCGCGCGGCACGGCGCCGCTGACGCTGGCCGCCGCCGAGCCCGGCGCCAAGATCGTTGTCGAGGCCGAGGGCATCGCCAAGCGCTTCGGCGAGCGCCGGATCATCGCCGATGCCTCCCTGCGCATCGCCCGCGGCGACCGCGTCGCCATCACCGGCGGCAATGGCGCCGGCAAGACCACGCTGCTTGGCCTGCTCACGGGATCGCTAGCGCCCGACAGCGGCAGCGTCGCGCTCGGGCAGGGCATCACACCGCTGGTGTTTTCCCAGGACCGCGACGCCCTCGATCCTGACGCGACGCTTTGGCAAACCCTCTGCCCGCAGGGCGGCGACAGCGTCTGGAGTCAAGGCCGGCGTCAACACGTTGTGGGCTTCCTGCGCGACTTCCTTTTCGATCCCGGCCAGGCGCGCAGCCCCGTCGGCAGCCTGTCGGGCGGCGAGCAGGCACGCCTGCTGCTGGCGCTGCTGTTCACCAGGCCGAGCCAGCTTCTGGTGCTCGACGAGCCCACCAACGACCTCGACATGGAGACCCTCGACCTGTTGCAGGACCTGCTCGGCAGCTATGACGGGACCGTGCTCATGGTTAGTCATGACCGGGCGTTCATCGACCGCCTGGCCAGCCATACCCTGTGGCTACCCGGCAATGGCAATGTCGAGGCCTTCGTCGGCGGCCATGCCGACATGCTGCGCCAGCGCGGCGAGGAGCCGCGGAAGACGGCGGCGCCGGCGAAGCGCGCGGCCGCGCCCAGGCCAGCGGCGGCGCGCCGCAGCCTCGGCTACAAGGAACAGCGCGAGCTCGACGCCTTACCGAGCCGCATCGGCGAGCTCGAGGCCGAGATCGCCGCGGTCGAAGACCTGCTTGCCGATCCCGACCTCTACGCGCGCGATGCCGCCGCTTTCGATTCGGCGGGCAATCGGCTCTCAGGCTTGCGCGCTGACTTGGAGACAGCCGAAAGCCGCTGGCTCGCGCTCTCGGAGAAGGACGAGGCCTTGCGCGGAGGCTCGTGAGCTGCCACCTATGGCGCGCGTCAGACGGCCGGATGGCCGCTCCCCGCGGCAGCGGGGAGAGGAAAGTCCGGGCTCCACGGAAACACGGTGCCGGGTAACGCCCGGCGGGGGCGACCC
>CAZVDW010000826.1:0-1638 GCA_964625645.1 uncultured Rhodospirillaceae bacterium | reverse complement strand
CCCATCCGTGGTTTGATTTCAACGAGTTGCGAATTCGGGCGCCGAGAACATTTGGCGAACTGGCACCAAATTGGCACCCTATGCCCCGTCGTCTAACACTCCGGCGAGCATCGTGTCCACCGTTTGTGCTACCTCGTCTTGGAGGCCTGGGATTACATGGGAGTAAATATCGAGAGTGATCGACACCGAGGAATGGCCGGCCCTCTCGCTGGCGATCTTGGGATGCACGTTTGCCCGGAGTAGGTTCGTCAGGTGGGTATGCCGGAGCCCATGAAAGGTGATTCGGCGCACGCCCGAACGCTTCACAATCCGGTCGAATTCCTTCGAGAAGTTCCTGGGATTGACGGGCTCGCCGTCGTAGCGGGTGAAAACCACCTCCTCGCCGGGCGGTTTCCCGAGGCCGAGTGCAAGGCGCTCTTTCATTTGAGCGATGCGATGATCCCGCAATGCCGCGCCCGTTATTTGAGGCAGGGTGACGGTGCGGCGGCTCCGCTTGGTCTTGGGGGCCTTGAAGCGCAATCCGGAGCGCGTTTGCTCAAGAGCCTGCGTCACCGTAAGCCACCCCTTGTCCAGGTCGATATCCTTCCAGCGGAGCCCCAGCACTTCGCCACGGCGGAGGCCGGTCGTCGCCGCCAAGAGAACCGGTACATGCAGGCGCGTTGACTTGGTGAACCGAAGAAGCGCTATAAGTTCGTCGGGCTGCAGGTAGTTGATCTCCCGAGTTTCCGGGGAGGGGGGCTTGGCCGCCTCGGCCGGATTGCGGGTGATGACTTCCCACCGGACGGCTTGCCGAAGCGCTTGGAAAAGAATGCGATGATGATGGTGCACCGTGCGCGCCGATAGGCCACCCTTGCCGTTAAGTCGGCCCGATCGCAGGGCTTCGCTGTAGTACGTCTGGATATCGAGCGGGCGAAGCTTCCCGATCTGCGGGTTGCCGAGCGCTGGTTTCAAGTGCTTCTCGACGACTTCCTCATACCGCTCATAGGTCTTGGGCGAAACGTTGACGCTGGCGTAATCGGCGAGCCAGCGGTCAAGGTATTGGCCGACCGTGAGCCGCCCGGTATCGAAGTACTTGTTGTCTTCGACTTCGGCGAGGACGCGATTTAACTCCCTCTGCGCGTCTCTTTTACCACCGCGAACGGTCCTGTAGCGAACGCGGCGCTCGCCGGTCTGCGGATCGTTGCCGATATCGAATTTCAGGCGCCACGACTTCCCGCGGCGTTGAATATGGCCCTTCATTTCGAGCCTCCTTTACGGTGTCGGTGCGCTCGCAGTCGACAATTGTCGGAACAGAATCGCGCTTTCGCGGTCCGGGCGATGGGGCCGACCTGGAGCCACTGACCACACCATTCACATGATTTGAGCGGCATGCCAGAGTTGATCGCCTGATATAGTTGAAGCTTCATTCCATCCCACAGGGTGTCGGGAAGCGCGCAAAGAATAGGGTGGCCGTCTGGAGGACCCGGGCGGAGAATTCCTCGCATGGTTACCTCCGCGCTGAGAATGGGCAAAGCAGCATCCGTCTGGGCGCGTACCTGGGCTCTCCTCAGAAATGATTTGATCTGTCCGGGGCTTTGCCGACCCGGCATCTTGAGGAGATTGATAGGATCGGAGATCGCGAGTTTGAGAACGGCTGCC
>CAZVDW010000825.1:0-7248 GCA_964625645.1 uncultured Rhodospirillaceae bacterium | reverse complement strand
TCGCTGATCTTGGGCGCGTTCTCTTCGGTGTTGTAGGGCCAGTCGTGGCAGCGCATGCAGCGATTGACCTTGAGGTCGATCTGATACTGCTCGGTGCGATGGGGCACCAGGGGCGGCTGCTGGCGATAGGCCCGCGGGAAGCGCTGATTGACGTCCGGCGCGCGGATCTCTTCGGCGCCTGCCGATTCTTCGATCAGCGCGCTGCCCCGCAAGGAGGTCAGCCCGGCGTCCTGGGCCGTGACGGCAACGGGCATCGCGACGATGCCGAGGAGCAATGCCACCGCAATGATGGCCGAAACGGTTGGTTTCATCGTGTTTCTCCCATGGGCGCGCCGGCGGGCGCCGGCTCCGTAGCGTTGTTGAAGCGAAAATCGAAGGCGAAGACGCGCTTGTCGCAGACGTCGATGCAGCGGCCGCAATTGGTGCAATCGCGTGACAGGATGAGCGGGCCCGTGCCCTGGCGCGCACCGCGCAGTGCCGGGCCGATGACATGCGGCTCGGGGCAGACGTCGAAGCAGTCCAGGCAATCGTTGCAGGCCTCACGGCGGATGGCCGAGACACGCACCAGGCTGGCCGATCCCAGCAGGCCGTAGAGGGCGCCGTGCGGGCAGAGGTGGCCGCACCACAGGTGCCGCCCCACCAGCAGATCGAGCAGGAACACCGCGCTCACCACCAGCCAACCGCCGGCGAGGCCGAAAATCAGGCTGCGCTGCAGTGTCGAGACCGGGTTGATGAGCTCATAGGCCAAGCTGCCCGTTGCCGCGGCGGCGGCCAGAGCGCCGGCCAGCAGCCACAGGCGGGTCTCGCGCGCCGGCTGCCAGCCCGGCCGGATGCCGAGGCGGCGGGCGAGCCAGGCAGCGGCGTCCGTGACCAGGTTCACCGGGCAGACGAAAGCGCAATAGGCACGGCCGCCAAGCAGGGCATAGAAGGCAACGATGACCGCGGCACCGATCAGCGCGCCGGCTTCGGCGACATGGCCGGCGAAAAGCGATTGCAGCAGCACGAAAGGATCGCTCAAGGGCACGGCGCCGAGCACCAGCGATGAGGAGAGGTTGCCCTCGACCAGCCATAGGCCGGCCAACGGTCCCGCCAGGAACACGCCCAGCACGGCGCTCTGGCTGGCGCGGCGCGTTAGCAGCCAGCGGGCGCTCATGGCGTGGCCTCCGGCAGGCGGTCGGGCAGGTCGCTGAGGCCGGGCAAGACGGTCTTCTCCTCCCAGCCGAGGCGGTAGTGCTCGCCGCCGCGGCCCTTGGCGAGCGCCACGGGCAGGACGCGGATCGCGGCGCCTTCCAGCACGCAGGCATATTCGCATTTGCCGCAGCCGGTGCAGGCGTCGGAATGCACCGTCGGCAACAGCATGGCGTGTTGGCCGGTGCGCGGATTGGGGCGGGCTTCGAGGCTGATGGCGCTGTCGATCGCCGGGCAGACGCGATAGCAGACCTCGCAACGCAGGCCGAGGAAGTTGAGGCAGGTCTCCTCGTCGCTCAGCACCGCCAGGCCCATGCGCGAGTCGTCGATGTCGTCGAGGGCGGGGTCGAGCGCGCCGGTCGGGCAGGCAGTGACGCAGGGAATGTCCTCGCACATCTCGCAAGGCGCGCGCCGGGCGACGAAAAAAGGCGTGCCATCGGCGATCTCATCGTCACGGTCGGCGAGGTCGAGCGTGGGATAGGGACAGGCCCGCACGCACAGACCGCAGCGCACGCAAGCGCCAAGGAAGTCCCGCTCGTCGCGCGCGCCGGGCGGCCGCAGCGCGCTCGGTGCGTGCGAACGGGCATCGCCGGCGAGGCGGCCCAGCGCCAGGGTCATCAGCCCGGCCCCGGCGGCGCCGCGCACGCCGCGGGCGAGGAACCGCCGGCGGTCGATGGGCTCGCCCCCTGCTCTCTGATGGCCCGTGGTCATGATTGCTCCGGCGCGTCGGCCGTCCTCAGGCTCTCACCACCCGGCAGGCGCACTTCTTGAAGTCGGTCTCTTTCGACAACGGGTCGGTGGCGTCGAGGGTGAGCTTGTTGGTGAGCTGGCTCTCGTCGAACCAGGGCATGAAGACCAGCCCGCGTGGCGGTTTGTTGCGGCCACGGGTCTCGAGGCGTGTCGCGACCTCGCCGCGCCGCGTCTGCACCATGACTTCCTGGCCCCGGCGCAGGCCGCGCTCCGCGGCATCGTCGCCGTGCATGTAGAGCACCGCGTTGGGGAAGGCGCGATAAAGCTCGGGCACGCGCCGGGTCATCGAGCCGGAGTGCCAATGCTCGAGCACGCGGCCCGTCGACAGCCAGAGATCGTATTCGGCATCGGGCGCTTCGGCCGCCGGCTCGAAGGGCGCGAAGATGATGCGCGCCTTGCCGTCGGGCTTGCCGTAGAACTTGACCCCGGCACCTTCAGGCACGTGCGCATCGTAGCCCTCGCGGAAACGCCACAAGGTCTCCTTGCCGTCGATAACCGGCCAGCGCAGGCCGCGGGAATTGTGATAGCTGTCGAAGTCGGCCATCTCGTGGCCCGGCTTCGGCCCTTTGAATTGGAAGCGCCGGTATTCCTCGAACAGGCCCTTTTGCAGGTAGAAGCCGAAGGACTCCGCCTCGTCGTTGTCGAAGCCTTCCTGCGTCTCCGACAGCGGGAACTTGTCGACCTGGCCGTTGGCGAAAAGCACCTCGTAGAGGGTCTTGCCGCGCAGCTCGGGCTTGCCGTTGAGCAGCTCCGCCGGCCACACCTCGTCGGTGGTGAAGCGCTTGGAGAATTCGACCACCTGCCAGAGGTCCGAGCGCGACTCACCCGGCGCCTTGACCTGTTGGCGCCAGAATTGGGTGCGGCGCTCGGCATTGCCGTAGGCGCCTTCCTTCTCCACCCACATGGCGGTGGGCAGGATGAGGTCGGCGGCGAGCGCGGAGATGGTCGGATAGGGATCGGAGACGACCACGAAGGCGGCGGGGTTGCGATAGCCCGGCAGGGTCTCCTCGTTGAGGTTGGGCGCGGCCTGCACGTTGTTGTTGCACATCACCCAATAGGCATTGATCTTGCCGTCCTTGAGCATGCGGTTTTGCAGCACGGCGTGGTAGCCGGGCTTTCCGGGAATCGTGCCTTCGGGCAGGCCCCAGATCTTCTCGGAGAAGGCACGATGCTTGTCGTTCTTGACCACCAGATCGGCGGGCAGGCGGTGGGCGAACGTGCCGACCTCGCGCGCCGTGCCACAGGCCGAGGGCTGACCGGTCAGCGAGAACGGGCTGTTGCCGGGCTCGGAGATCTTGCCCATCAGCAAATGCACGTTGTAGAGCAGGCCGTTCACCCAGACGCCGCGGGTGTGCTGGTTGAAGCCCATGGTCCAGTAGGACGAGATCTTGGTGTCCGGGTTGGCATAGAGCTTGGCCAGGCGCTCGAGCTTCGCGGCCGGCACGCCGGACAGCTCGGCGGCATATTCCAGCGTGTAGGGCGCCACCAGCGCCGCGTATTCCTCGAAAGTGATCTCGCTCAGCTTGCCCTTGCCGGCATTGGCCGCCGCCTGCTCCAGCGGATGCTCGGGGCGCAGCCCGTAGCCGATGTCGGTCGCGGTCTTGGTGAAGACGACGTGGCTCTCCACGAAGTCCTTGTCGTAGGCATCGTTGCTGATGATGTAGTTGGCGATGTAGTTGAGGATCGCCAGGTCGGTCTGCGGCGTGAAGACCATGGCGTTGTCGGCCAGCTCGAAGCAGCGGTTCTCGAAGGTCGAGAGCACATGCACCTCGCAGCCGGGCTTGGTCAGCCGCGTGTCGGTGAGGCGCGACCACAGGATGGGATGCATCTCGGCCATGTTGGCGCCCCAGAGCACGAAGGCGTCGGCATGCTCGAGGTCGTCGTAGCAGCCCATCGGCTCGTCGATGCCGAAGGCGCGCATGAAGGCACCGACGGCGGAGGCCATGCAATGGCGCGCATTGGGGTCGAGATTGTTGGAGCGGAAGCCCGCCTTCATCAGCTTGACCGCCGCATAGCCTTCCCAGACCGTCCATTGGCCGGAGCCGAACATGCCGAGCGTGGTCGGCCCGCCGTCGGCCATGGCGGCCTTGAATTTCTCCGCCATGACATCGAAGGCGGTATCCCACGAGACTTCGGTGAATTCGCCGTTCTTGTCGTAGGCGCCGCCGCTCATGCGCAACAGCGGCTTGGTCAGGCGGTCGCTGCCATAGAGGATCTTCGACAGGAAATAGCCCTTGATGCAGTTGAGGCCCCGGTTCACCGGCGCCTCGGGATCGCCTTGCGTTGCGACCACGCGCCCGCCCTTGGTGCCGATCAGCACGCCGCAGCCGGTGCCGCAGAAGCGGCAGACGGATTTGTCCCAACGAATGTCTCCGGCGGCGGCTTGTGCCTCCGGAATAGCGGGCAGGGTGACGCCGGCGGCACCGGCGGCTGCGATGGCGGCCTGGGACTTGATGAAATCGCGCCTGGAAAGGCTCATGACTCGGCTCCTGCTTCGACGGGCTCGATGTGGCTGTAGACGACGGACGCGGCAAGCACGCCGTCGGTGTCTCGAATGTTATGGAGGGCGGCGGCGATATCGCCTTCGCCGGGCAGATCCACGGTCACCACCAAGCGCCCGTGCGCGCTGGCGGCGTGGACTTCAACGCCGGGCAGGTCCGTCAGCCGGGCCGTGACGCGCCCCACATTCTCGGGTCTCGTGGACACCACCAGCCCGCCGATGTTCAGCGCCTCAGACGTTGGCTGCCCTGCTAGGGATTCAGCAGTCGGCATCCGCACGACCCTCCCTCGGAATCTACGAGACGGACAGTTGCAGCAAAACGGTTGCCGCTCCTTGATCAGAGTCAAATCCGGTTCGAGAAGGATTTATGACATCCGAAATTCATGATGAGGCGACAGGATTCTGGAAATGTCTCCGGCCGTCCGACAGACTCGCGGATGCGGCGGGTCACGGCGCGGCCAGCCTGAGGATCCGTTTCGGCGATGTATTGGTATATGTCTGAGATATCCGTGAGGGCGGATCTCCGGTAACGGACCCTCATACGCCCAGGCGCCGAAAGGTGGCCTCAACCTCCTCGTCGCTGGCTATTGTGTCAGTGGGATCATTGAGGCGCCGCCGTAGCTCCTCAACCTGTGCCTCGCTTAACTGAATTTCATCGGGGTTCTGCGAGATCACATCAAGAAGCGCCTGTGCGGCTTCGTTCTGGCGCGCATCCGGCAACTTGCGAGCCTCGATAATGGCCTGTTCAAGCAGTTTCGTCATGGCGACCTGAGCATATCATGGACGCTGCCGTGGCACCGCAGCTGATTCCTACCACGTCTCGTGGTACGGCCGTACCGTCACGTCGAACGACCAGGCCGAGCCGTCCTGCTGGGCGATGTGGAATATCTCGTCGGCGATGGCGCTCGGCTTGGCGAAGAACTCGTCCGGCTTGTCGGGCGCCAACATGGCGATGCGACAGCCGCCCGTGGCGAAGCACCGCGCGGTGATGTCGCCGACGCCGGTGATCAGGCAGACGGCACCTCCCTTCTTCCCGGCTGGCACGGGCTTCCAACGACTTCGGTCGGAGGGCGGCGACGCCAATGGCTGGCCATGGCGCCACCCAACGACTGCGGCCGAACAGGGCGCTCGCTACGCGGCGTTAGTCTTGCTCCCTGGATCACGGGGCAACAGGTCGGGCAGGCGCTTTGACAGGGCCAGGCGCTCCCGGGTCATCGATCCGCTGAGGGCGAAGCCGAGCAGCGAGCCGTCCGCCGCGGCGAACAACGCGCGGCGATCGCGACCCGAGCCCTCGACAGCCCAATCGCCGCCGGCACCCGGGCGCGGTGGGCAAGTGACAAGGGGCAGAGCCGGTGTCTTTACCACCACGGGCGATGCGGGGAGGTGCAATGGAGTCGCATTGCCGGCCAGGGTTCGCGCCATGGCGCGTGCCGAGGCCAACATGGGCGACACGTAGGGCAGCAAGCCGACAGCGGTCTGGGCGCAATCGCCCAGCGCGAAGATCGCCGGGTCGTCCGTGCGCGAATAGGCATCGACAACTATGCCTTGATCCACGCTCAAGCCGGCCGCGGCGGCGAGTCCCGTGTTAGGCACAAGACCGATGGCCGACAGGGCCTTGTCGAAGCCTACCCGCCGCCCGTCGTCGAGCATGACGGTGGCCCGCGCGCCGTTGCTTTGCAAGGCGCTTACGCCGTGGCCGCAGATCACCTCGACGCCGGCGCAACTCAGGGCCTCGCTCAGGAGCCTGCCGAGCGGCTCGGGCAGAAGGCGGCTCAGCGGCCAGGGCGCCGGGTCGGTCAGGACCACGGCGTGACCGGACGAGGCCAGGTCATTGGCGAATTCGGTGCCGATGAGACCGGCACCGATCAGCAATACGGTGTCGTTGTCCTTGAGGTTGGCGCGCCAACGCCGGTAGTCGTCGAGGCTGTTCACCGTGGCGACCGGTACGCCATGGGCCGCGACAGGGCAGGCTCGCGGCGTCGCGCCCGTGGCCAGCACCAGGCGCGTATAGGCCATGCTCTCGCTGGTGCCGTTGCTGTCGATCTCGATCTGTCGCGTATCGCGGCCGATGCGTGTTACCCGGGCCTGGCTGCGCACCGTGATGGCGAGGTCTTGCGCGGCACGCGCCGCATCCTTCTGGACCAGGGCATCGGCCGTCTTGTTCTGGGCCAGCGCGTTCGACAGCATGGGCTTGGCATAGACCGCACCGTCATCGGCGCTGACGATGGTGAACGGCGTCTCGGGCTCAAGCTTGCGGAACTCCCGCGCCAAGGCATAGGCGGCCATGCCGCCGCCGATCACGACGATGCCGGTATCGTTCATCGCATGCGCCTCCTCGCCGGGGTGGCAGGCGGCGTCAAGCCGCCGCCGCCATGATGGGTTCGAAGTCCGCCTTGGAAACGCCGCAATCCGGGCAGCACCAATCGTCGGGGATGTCGGCAAAGGCCGTGCCCGGCGCGATGCCGTCCTCGGGCATGCCCACCGCGGGGTCGTAGACGTAGTTGCAGACGATGCAGATGTATTTCCGGGTATCCATGTCGATCTCTCCTGTTGTTTCTGTTTCCGCGACTTAGGCGACGGGAGCGCCGGCTCTTACGCGGTCGAGCGATGCCTGATAGGCGCCGGCATGGCGGGCCTCGACTTTGGCCAGGGCGGCGAAGCGCTTGGCCGCCTTCTCAAGAATCGCGGCAAACATCTGCGCGTGCTCGCGGCTCTCGGCGATTTGCTCGTCCATCTCCTTCACGGCCGCCGAATTGCCTTCCTCCAGGGCCAGGTGCCGGAACTTCGGGTACATCTCGGTGTATTCGTAG
>CAZVDW010000824.1:0-4572 GCA_964625645.1 uncultured Rhodospirillaceae bacterium | reverse complement strand
TGGAAAAGGAAAAGCAGCGGGTGGAGCGGCTGCTGCTCAACCTCATGCCCAAGGCGGTCTATGACGAGCTCAAGGAGTACGGCACCACCACGCCGCATCACTTCGAATGCGTCTCCATCCTGATGCTCGATTTCGCCCGCTTCACCAGCATGGCCATATCCCACGACGCCAGCGCACTGGTTTCCGAGCTCAACGACATCTTCACCGCCTTCGACCGCATCGTCGAGAATTTCGGCTGCGAGCGTATCCGCACCATCGGCGATTCCTACATGGCGGTGGCCGGGGTGCCGGTCGCGGAGCCGGATCACGCCCAAAGCATCGCCAAGGTGGCATTGCGCATGCGCCGCTACATCGAGCGCCGCAACAGCGCCCATCCGGAGCAATGGCGCTGCCGCATCGGCATCAATGCCGGGCCGGTCATCGGCTCCCTGGTCGGCGTGCAGAAATATGTCTACGACCTGTTCGGACCCGGCGTGAACCTTGCTGCACGAATGGAAAGCCTGTCCGAACCGATGAAGATCACCTTGTGCGACGATATGTACGATCTGCTCAAGGACGATTTCATCCTCGCTCCGCGCGAGGAAACGGATGTCAAGGGCTTCGGCAGGAAGACCCTTTACTTCCTGGAGGGCGAACGCAAGTAGCGCCGCAGGCGGCCTCAGTTACGGCCGTAGGTGCCGGGGCGCAGCATTTCGTCGACATAGCGGCCCTGGAACAGGCCGATGCCGAGGCCGCTGCCGATGTTTACCGCCTGCGGCGTGTCGCAGCGGCTGAGGATGACGCGCTTGGGGTCGGCGGCGGCCACCGCGGCGGCGAATTCCTCGCGGGCGGATTCGTCTTCGGGATCGCTCAGCGTATCGGCCCAATGCACCTTCACCAGGTCGGCGCCGATGCGGCGGCGGTCGCAGAGTGGCAGGGTGTCCGGCGTCAGGCCGTCGATGCACATGCGATAGCCCCTGCTGCGCAGGAACTCACGGCCGATCTCGAACGATTTATAGTCCGCAAACAAATCGACCGGCTGAATCTCGATGACGATTTTCTTCTGGGTGCCGGCTCGCAAGCTGTTGTCGAAGGCGAGAAAGCTTTCCGACAGCACCGTGTCGATGTTCATGTTGAGGCTGACCGGGCCGTTCAGATAGCCGCCCGGCCGATAGGTCAGGGTCGCCAGCACACGCAGATCCAGCGACTGGGTCAAATGTTGGAAGAGCCAGCGGTTGCCGGCCAGATTGACATTGGGCATCAGCGGCTTTTGCAGATCGGCGATGCGCACGTAGATCTCTTCGAAAACCTGATGCGGGTCGTCGTCGCTGGTCATGGCACAGATCGGCTGGCGGCGCATATAGGAGCTGATGTCGAGCGAGGAGATTGCCGCCTGGGCCTGGTCGAGGCGGCCCGGGTCAAGAGGCTCGATGCGCACGAAGGTATCTGCATCGGGCTTATCGTCCGCGTCGCGCAGGCGGCTCTTCTCGATCAGCAGGTCGCGCGTGATGCGGCGCAGCGCATTGAAATTGAGCGACAGATCGTACCAGGTCGAGAATGTGTTGGGCCGTGCCGCCGCCGGATCGTTCTGGAACAGGCCGCGGGCCTGCTCCACCGCGCGCTTGACGTCGGCCACCGGAATCCCCCGCACCAGCACCATGACGTCGTTGTTGAACAGCACGAAGATCTTGCCGTGGAAATTGGCGATCAGGTCCTGCATCGCGTTGAGCGCGATACGCAGCGTGCTCTGGCGCTGGTGCTGCGGCCGCAGCCTGGAGAAATGCAGGTGCACCGCCTGCCAGCCGAGCGGGCTCGATTCCAAGTTTTGCAGGAAGGTGCCGAGTTGTTCCTCGGCGTATCCCGACAAGCCCGGCATCATGACCCTGGCCCTCCGCTCGCCTCAGGCCGCGGCATCCAGCGCCTCTCCGAGCACGCTGGCGATGGTATCGATATGTTCGCGCTCGACGACCAGCGGCGGCGACAGCGCCACGGTGTCGCCGGTGGTGCGCACCAGCAGGCCGTTGTCGAGGCAGCCGAGGAAGGCGTCGAAAGCGCGCGCGCCAACGGCGCCGGGCCGCGATTCGAGCTCGATGCCGGCGACCAGGCCGACATTGCGGACATCGATCACGTTACGCCGGTCGGCCAGCGAATGCACCGCCTCTTGCCAATAGGGCGCCAGCGTCGCGGCGCGCTCGAAGAGCGCCTCGCGGCGATAGATGTCGAGGGTCGCCAAGCCGGCCGCGCAGGCCAGCGGATGGCCGGAATAGGTATAGCCGTGAAACAGCTCGATGGCCTGTTCCGCATTGGCCAGCAGGGCGTCGTGAACGCCCTTGCGCATGACCGCCGCTCCCATCGGCACGGCGGCGTTGGTGAGGCCCTTGGCGATAGTGGCTATGTCCGGAAGGACGTCGAAATGCTCGCAGGCGAAAGCGGCGCCAAGGCGGCCGAAGCCGGTGATCACCTCGTCGAAGATCAAGAGAATGCCGTGGCGGTCGCAAATCTCGCGCAGGCGCGCCAGATAGCCGAGCGGCGGCACCAGCACGCCGGTCGATCCCGCCATCGGCTCGACGATCACCGCGGCGATGCGGTCGCCGCCATGGAGTTGCACGAGGCTTTCCAGGCTGTCGGCAAGATGCGCGCCCCATTGCGGCTGGCCGCGGCTGAAGGCGTTGTGCTCGGGCGCGTGGGTGTGGGGCAGATGGTCGACCTGGCCCAGCTGGTTGCGGAACTGGCGCCGGTTGGCGCCGATGCCGCCGACCGACATGCCGCCGAAGCCGACGCCGTGATAGCCGCGCTCGCGGCCGATCAGCATGGTGCGCGCCGGCTCGCCATTGGCCTGGTGGTAGGCAAGCGCGATCTTGAGCGCCGTATCGGCCGCTTCGGAGCCCGAATTGGTGAAGAAGACGTGGTCGAGATCGCCGGGAAACAGCGCCGCGACCCGGGAGGCCAGCTCGAATTCCAGCGGGTGGCCCATCTGGAAGGCGGGCGCATAGTCCAGGCGCCGGCTCTGGGCATGGATCGCCTCGCTGATCTCGCGCCTGCCATGGCCTGCGTTGACGCACCACAGGCCCGAGGTGCCGTCGAGCACGCGGCGGCCGTCGCTGGTCTCGTAATGCACGCCTTCGGCAGCGACGAACAGCCGTGGTGCCTGTTTGAACTGCCGGTTGGCCGTAAACGGCTTCCACAGCGCGTCGAGTGTGTTGGGCGTGGCCGGGGCCGGGGCCGGGGCCTCGGCGTCGGTCGCGATATCGCTCATCGCCTGTCTCCGCGTGACATGGGAATAAGTTTACGACCCTAACACTTTCCGAATCGTAAACAATCGTCGCGGTGCGGCTGCGACGCAGCCAAAAGAAAGCCCGCGCCCTGCTTCTTGGGGGAAGCGGGGCGCGGGCCCTTGTGTTTGTGTTTGGCGCGTTCTCAGGTGATGTGGGCGCCCGTGGTCTCGACGTAGACCGCGTAGAGCGACTGGCTGCCGGTCATGAACAGCCGGTTGCGCTTGGTGCCGCCGAAGCAGACGTTGGAAACGATCTCGGGCATCACGATCTGGCCGATGCGATCGCCGTTGGGCGCGAAGATGTGGACGCCGTCATAGCCGTCGCCGACCCAGCCGGCCGAGGCCCAGACATTGCCGTCCTCGTCGCAGCGAATGCCGTCGGCAAAGCCGTACTTGCCGTCGAGCTCCATGCTACAGAACTCGCGGCCGTTGGTGAGCTTGGCGCCGTCGATGTCCCACGCCATGATGTTGGGTTTGGTGTCATAATGCGAGGCACCGGTGTCGGCCACATACATGGTCTTGTAGTCGGCCGAGAAGCAGAGGCCGTTGGGCTTGAAGATCTCGTCGGTGACCATGGTGACGGCGCCGGTCTGGCCGTCGATGCGATAGACCGCCTCCTTGCGCAGCGGCTGCGGCGAGCCGGTGTTGAGGCGGTGGCCTTCGTAGTTCATCAGGCCGCCATAACCGGGATCGGTGAACCAGATCGAGCCGTCGTTGGGATGCACCACGGCATCGTTGGGGGCGTTGTACTCGCCGCCCTCGAAGCTGTCGGTCAGCACCGTCTGGGAGCCGTCATACTCATAGCGCACGACACGGCGATTGCCATGCTCGCAGGCGATCTGGCGGCCCGAGTAATCGAAGGTGTTGCCGTTCGAGTTGCCGGAGGGATAGCGGAACATCTGCGAGACGTGACCATCTTCCTCGAGCCAGCGCAGCTGCTGGTTCTCCGGAATGTCGCTCCAGATGAGATAGCGGCCGACGCCGTTCCAAGCCGGACCCTCGGCCCACAGGGTGCCCCGATAGAGGCGCATGATGGGCGTGTTGCCGAGCTTGTACTTGAAGCGCGGGTCGAGCGGAATGACGTCGGGGTTGGGGTA
This sequence comes from uncultured Rhodospirillaceae bacterium, assembly GCA_964625645.1. GTDB lineage: Bacteria > Pseudomonadota > Alphaproteobacteria > UBA7887 > UBA7887 > UBA7887. The sequence goes on along the minus strand of CAZVDW010000824.1, from coordinate 222 downwards.
GCGCACCGGCTCGGCGTCGGGGCTGAAGTTGCGCGCGAAGGCGTTGGACGCCATCGACGTCACCCCGGCAATGGCCGTCGCCGCTGCCAGGAAGGCGCGCCGGTCGAGGCCCTTGGGGTCTTTGCGCGGGCCGGGCTCGGTAACAGCCCGTTGACGAAGTCGGCACTGGACGCAAGCGGCCTGATCTGATTCTTTGATGTTCGGATTTGACCGGGGGTTCGG
>CAZVDW010000823.1:0-7271 GCA_964625645.1 uncultured Rhodospirillaceae bacterium | reverse complement strand
GCCGCTGGTCGAGGAGTGGTACAACTTCACCACCGACCCGCGCGCCAATGCCGACCTGACGGTGCTGCTGACGGTTGACGAGAACAGCTACGAGGGCGGCGAGATGGGCGCCGATCATCCGCTTGCCTGGCTGCGCGAATTCGATGGCGGGCGCGCCTTCTATACGGCGCTCGGCCACAGAGACGAGACCTGGGCGATGGCGGAATTCCGCCAGCACCTCGCGGGCGGCATGGCCTGGGCGGCCGGCGAGCGCTAGTGGATCGACCGAGACATTTGAGTCCCTGCGGCGCAGGCCGGCCTTTCGGTTAAAGCACTCAAATGTCTTGATAAGTTGATCCACCAACCAAACTGGCTAGGGGTTCGATATGATTGATTCGAACCACTAGCGCCCCGCGATCAGGTGATCACGTAGCAGTTCTTTCCCTGCCGCTTGGCCGCGTACATGGCGTCGTCCGCGGCCTTGAGAATCGCTTCCGGCGTGGCGAGCGTCGGCGAATGGCGCGCAACGCCGATACTGGCCGAGACGCGCGCTTCGGTAGCGCCGATTTCGACCGGCTTCGCGATCGTCTCGAGAAGGTTGGCGGCGTTAGCGCCAATGGCTTCGTCGTCGGACATGTTCTCGAGCAATACGGCGAACTCGTCGCCGCCGAGGCGCGCCACCACGTCCCCTTGGCGGACGCAGGCGCGCAAGCGTGAGGCGATCTCCGCCAGCAGTTGGTCGCCGGCCGCATGACCAAGGCTGTCGTTGACGGGCTTGAAGCCGTCGAGGTCCAGGTAAAGCAACGCAAACTTTTCGTCCCGGCGTGTGGCGCGCGCGACGAACTGGCTCAAATGGTCGTTGAACAGCCGGCGGTTGGCGAGCCCGGTCAGGTGGTCGTACAGCGCCAGTTCCGTAAGCTGCCGGTTGGCCTCTGTAAGCTGTTGCTGGATGCGCCGCCGCTCGCTGATGTCGCGTAGCACGCCAGCGAAAATCCGGTGCTCGTCCAGGGTGACCTCGGCAATCGAGATATCGATCGGAAACGGGCTGCCATCGCGATGCCGGCCCTCGACTTCCCGCGCCGCGCCGATGAAGCGCTGAACGCCCGTGTCGCGATAGCGCGCAAGGTAGTCGTCATGGCTCGTTCGGTGGGGCTCGGGCATGAGACTGCGAACATTATTGCCGAGAAGCTCGTCGCGGTCGTAGCCGAACATGGTCTCTATGGCACGGTTGAGCGACAGGATCGTGCCCTCCTCGTCGATGGTGACCACGCCTTCCACGAGATTGTCGAGGATGGCACGGAGCTCTTCCTCGCTCTCCCTGTGGCGCGAGGCGAGCGCCAGGTTCTCGCGGGTCTTCTCGCGCAGGTAGGCCTCGCGGGAGGTTGCGGCCGTCACGTCGAGCACCTGGATAAGGCAACAACGCTCCGAGCCCTCACCGTCGGAGACGGGGCGCACCGATATGTTCTGCTCGATGGGCGTCTGTTCGGCCGGATCGCGCAGCGGCAAGGGGGTGCGGTTAAGCGCGCGCGACAGGAACGCCGCGACACCGTGTTCGAGCGCGTTGGCGATGGCCCGCGCCATGCGCGAGCCGCTGACGACGGGAAACAGCGCGTCGAAAGGTTGGCCGACGGCCTCGGTTTCGGCGATTCCGGACATGCGAGCCATCCACATGTTCCAGGCCACCACATCACCCGCGGCGTCGAGCACGACAAGGCCGATATCGGCAAGATCGAAGGCTTGACCGAAGTCGCCGGCATCGGGAATGTTCATTTCGCCAGCCATCCAAAGCAGCCCCAGTCATACGGTCTCGATCAGCTCACAGCCGTGTTCAAGAGGAAACGCTTTCCACAAAGCCGTCAATCAAGGTCCGGAAGCGCGCCATCGACCCGGCACTCATGACCACGCTCAAATAGCCATCAATTTCGCTGTGCGCCAGCCTGAAGGCAATGGTTACGGACATGACGATGTCAGCCGATCGATCGCATCCATTCAACAGGATAGCATCGGAATCTCGTTTGGCGTATTGCGGCAATTCGCTTTCGAACCGGCAATTCAGGACGTCGGCAAGGGTTGCTACCAGGGCGCCGATCAGGATATTGCCGATCTCGATCAACGCGTCCTGCTCGAGCTCGGTAAGCTCTTCCAACGAGATTTCGTCACCCAGCAGCGAGCGAACCAGCTCCAGCGACTTTGCCTCGGGAAAAATCAGCAGCACGTCACCGGAGAAAGGCCCTTCGATATGCTGGTCGACGACTGATATCTGGTCGTCCACGCTGCTGGCGATATCGGTCTCGAATTCGGATACCGGAAGGAAGCGCACGGACGGCACCGATAGCGTGACCTCTTCATGAACGAGTTCGTTGAGCGCCGCCGCCGCCTGACCCATCGCCATGTTCATAAGCTCGGCCACGGCATCCATGCCGAGCGGGGTCAGATACTCCGGGTCGCTCATGAAGATGCCTCGAGAAAGGCCCTGATCTTATCCTCCGTCGGTGGCTTCCCGATGAAATCGATGCCGAGTTTAGCAGCGCGCTCGCGCACGGGGCTTTGCACGTTCGCCGTGAGAAGGGCTATGCGTAGATCAGGCTGTCGTTGCGCAAGGTTGGCGGCAACGGTAATGCCGTCATCTCCCGGCATGTTGTAGTCGATCAATGCACAGTCGAAGCTGTTTTCCTCTGACGCGGCAGCCGCCTGCGTTCCATCGCCGGCCTCAACCATCTCGCAGTCAGGCATGACCGCGGCGACCAGCTTGCGGACAATCATGCGCGATACGCGGCTATCGTCGACGATCAAGATACGCTTACCCATTTTCCGCTCAATGCGTTCGTGTTGCCTTGGAAATAGCGCTGACCGATGTCCGAGGCAAGCTTGCGGCCGATAATATGCCATAACTGGGCTGTGTCGGGCCGGCAAGGTACAAATTTGGCGTGTGGCTGCTGCTGGCGCTGCTCCTTGGCTCGGGCCATGCCGGGGAGGGCACGCCAAGGCGCGCTCTTGCCAGTCGCCGTAGAATCTGTTAGATGGCTAAATAAAATAATATGAATCAGTGCAGTGCAAGCTGACTGCGGGCTGTGGTGGGAAGGTATAGGGAAGGAGTATACAATGGCACGCTACACGGACGAATTGGTTGTCGAGACGCTGAAAGGGCATATGCAACCGGACGAGACGCTCGAGCATTACGCCTACGGGGTCAAGCAGCCGCACATCCTTCTGATCATCGTTCTGTTTGCCCTGGCGATCCTGCCGGGGGTCATTGCGGTGGCGCTGTTGACGAAGGAATATGTCGTCGGCCTGACCGACAAGCGCCTGTTGATCTTGCGCGTCAAGGGCAAGATCAAGGTGCTCGAAGTCAGCGAATATGATCGCGCCAGCCTGCCCCAGGCCAGCGCCAAGACCGGGCCGATCTTCACCTATATCCGCATCCAAGACGAGAGCCGGCCGTTTGCCGCCAAGTTCCACCGCGCTGGCATGACCGAAAATCGCCCCAATGCCATGGCGATCGGCGACGCTCTGGCACCGGCGTGACGGGCGCCTGCCCGTTCTGCGGCGCCGGGGCGGCCGAGCGGCTTTGTAGCGCTTGCGGCCGTGACACCAAGGGGCCGCGCAAGGCCTGCGGCAAGTGCGGCAAGTTCATGCCCTCGGGCGATCGCAGCTGCTGCCACTGCGGCGCCAAGCAGGTCAGCGAGCTGGCCTGGAAGGTGCCTGTGATCATCGGCCTGTTCGTTGTCGTGACCATCGTCTCCATCCTGCTCGCCATGGTCGACTAGGGGAGGCAGGTCTGGCGCCTCGGCAATGAAGCGGATCGGGCTATCTTGGGCGGAGGCATGCCGCTGTTGGCTCCGGTGTTGCCTTTCGCTCGATACCAAGAATTATGATATATTGGTATCAAGGAGGGCCAGCCATGGCCAAGAACACATCCATCACGCTCGGAGACCATTTCGAGAGCTTCATCGGCTCGCGAGTAGCGGACGGGCGCTATGGCTCGGCGAGCGAGGTGGTTCGCGCCGGGCTGCGCCTGCTCGAGGAGCATGAGGCGCGGCTCGATGCCATTCGCGCGGCGCTTATCGAGGGCGAGAATAGCGGGCCGCCTGAGCCTTTCGACTTCGAAGAGTTCCTCAAGGAGATGCGGGAGAAATATGGCGCCAAGTGATGGCGCAGACTTGATCCATACGGCGCACCTCTAGCCCGCCAACGACCCCCAGCCTTCGCTTTCGGCGTAGTCGCGGATGCGCCCCAGCGCCTTCTCGATGTTCTCGATGGAGTTGGCGTAGGAGAAGCGGATATAGCCTTCGCCATGGGCGCCGAAGCTGGTGCCGGCGATGGCGGCGATATGGAGCTTCTCCAGCAAGAAGCCTTCCATGGCCTTGGCGCTGACGCCGGTGCCGGAGATGTTGGGCATGGTGTAGAAGGCGCCCGTCGGCAGGATCGAGCTCATGCCCGGCACCTGGTTGGTCCACTCGACGATGGCCTTGCGGCGGGCATCGAAGGCGACACGCATTTCCTCGACCGAATCCTGCGGGCCTTGCAGCGCGGCCATGGCGGCATATTGCGTGGCGGCGTTGGTGCAGCTTACCGAGTTGATGTTGAGCCGCGTCACCAGGTCGACCAGCGCTGCCGGCCAGACGCCATAGCCGATGCGCCAGCCCGTCATGGCGTAGGTCTTGCTCCAGCCGTCGAGAATGATCAGGCGGTCGCGCAGGGATTCATAGCCGAGCATGGAAACGAACTCGGCACCGTCATAGAGCAGCCGCGCATAGATCTCGTCCGACATCACCGTGACGTGGGGATGCGCCTCGAGGCCGGCGACGAGCTTGTCGAACTGTTCGCGCGGCACCACGCCGCCGGTCGGGTTGGCGGGACTGTTGAGGATGATCAGCCTTGTCGCCGCGGTGATTTGCGCCAGCACTTCCTCGGCATCGAAGGCAAAGCCGTTTTCCTCGCGCAGCGCGATCGCCACCGGCTTGGCACCGGAATAGCGGATCACCGATTCGTAAATCGGAAAACCGGGATTGGGATACATGATCTCGGTGCCGGCGCCGCCGAAGAGGAGGATGGCATACCACATGGTCACCTTGCCGCCGGGCACGATGACCACCCGGTCGGGATCGACCGTGACGCCGCGATGGCTTGCGATGTCGGCCGCCACGGCCTCGCGCAAGGGCAGTATGCCGTTGCCGGGCGTGTAGCCGTGATGGCCGTCGTCGAGCGCCTTCTTGGCGGCCTCCACGACATGCTCAGGCGTGCGGAAATCGGGCTGGCCGATGCCGAGATTGATCACCTCGTGGCCCGCCCGCGCGATCTCGGTGGCGCGCGCCAGCACCTCGAAAGCGCTTTCGGTACCCAGGCGCCCCATGGCGTCGTTGATTTCGAAATCGGCCAGTTTCATCGCATCCTCCGTTGAGCGCGGCGGAGTATGGGGATCAAAGGGCGGGCCGGCAAGGCATGCTTGCGCGCATTTGCCAGCGGGCGTAGCTTGGCGCCTCTTTCCCAGGATTGCTTGCCAAGGACCCTGCCGCATGGGCTTTCTCGCCGAACGACTGAGCCGTATCAAGCCATCGCCGACCATGGCCGTGACGGGCCGCGCCCGCGAGCTCAAGGCCGCCGGCCACGACGTCATCGGATTGGGCGCGGGCGAGCCCGATTTCGACACGCCCGACCATGTCAAGGAGGCGGCGATCGCCGCCATTCGGGCCGGCGACACCAAATACACCGCGGTCGACGGCACGCCCGCGCTCAAGGAGGCGGTTTGCGCCAAGTTCAAGCGCGACAACGGCCTCGACTACGAGCCGGCGCAGGTCAATGTCGGCGTCGGTGGCAAGCAGGTGCTGTTCAATGCGCTGCTGGCGACCGTGGAAGACGGCGACGAGGTGATCATTCCGGCGCCCTATTGGGTGTCCTATCCGGATATCGCCCTGCTGGCCGGGGGTGAGCCGGTGATCGTGCCGTCGAGTGCCGAGACCGGCTTTCGCATGCGGCCCGAGGATCTGGAAGCCGCGATCACGCCGCGCAGCAAATGGCTGATCCTGAACTCGCCGTCCAACCCGTCGGGTGCGGCCTATAACCGCGACGAGTTGAAGGCGGTGGCCGATGTGCTGCTGCGCCACCCCCATGTCTGGGTCATGGTCGACGATATCTACGAGAAGATCGTCTACGACGATTTCGCCTTTCATACGCTGGCGGAGATCGAGCCGGCGCTGTACGAGCGCACCCTGACCGTTAACGGCGTCTCCAAGGCCTTCGCCATGACGGGCTGGCGTATCGGCTATGCCGGCGGGCCTGTGGCGCTGATCAAGGCCATGGCCAAGATCCAGTCGCAGAGCACCTCCAACCCGACCTCGATCAGCCAGGCGGCGGCGGTGGCGGCGCTGAATGGCGACCAGGGCTTTCTGGTCGAGCGCAACGCGGCCTTCAAGGTGCGCCGCGACAACGTCGTCGCCGCGCTCAACGAAATACCGGGTCTCTCCTGCCTGACGCCGGAAGGCGCCTTCTACGTCTATCCGAGCTGTGCCGGGGTGATCGGCCGCAAGACGCCGGACGGCACGCTGATCGAGGACAGCGAGGGCTTCGCGACCTATTTGCTGGAGAGCGTCGGCGTTGCCGTGGTGCATGGCACGGCCTTCGGGCTCGACCCGCATTTCCGTATCTCCTATGCCACCTCGGACGAGGCCCTGGCCGAAGCCTGTGCGCGCATCCGCAAGGCGGCGGAAGCGATAACCTGACGGAGCAGCCCCATGGATAGCGACGCCCCCCGCGATATCGCCTTTTCGGCCTGTCCCCACGATTGCCCGAGCACCTGCGCGCTGGAGGTGGAGCGCCTCGACGCCGCCACCATCGGCCGCGTCCACGGGGCCCGCGACAACAGCTATACCGCCGGTGTCGTCTGCGCCAAGGTGGCGCGCTATGCCGAGCGCGTGCACCATCCGGAGCGCCTGACCGAGCCCCTGCGCAAGGCGGCCGACGGCAGCTTCCAGGCCATCGCCTGGGACGACGCCCTCGACGAGCTGGCCGAGGCCTTCACCGTCGCGGCCCAGCGGCATGGGGCCGAGGCCGTGTGGCCCTATTTCTATGCCGGCACCATGGGGTTGTTGCAGCGCGACGGCATCAACCGCCTGCGTCATGCGATGGGATATTCGGGCCAGCACGGCACCATCTGCAACACCCTGGCGGTGGCCGGATGGGAGGCGGGAGCGGGCCGCGTGATGGGACCGGATCCGCGCGAGATGGCGCAGTCCGACCTGATCGTCATGTGGGGCGGCAATCCCGCCTCGACCCAGGTCAACGCCATGACCCAC
>CAZVDW010000822.1:0-2429 GCA_964625645.1 uncultured Rhodospirillaceae bacterium | reverse complement strand
GGATCGGGCTGCTGTGGTACTTCAACTTCGTGCAGACACCGACCATGCCGAAGATCCCGGATGAGCTGAAGCCCGCCATCGGCAAGCACATCGCGCCGGAGGTCTTGTTCTGGTTCCGCTGGGCGGCGCTGTCGACGGTGGTCACGGGCCTCATCCTGGCCTTCCTCAACGGCTATATCGGCGAGGCCCTGGCGCTCGGGCTGACCGACAATGTCGGCAAGCATGCCGCCATCGGCTTCGGCATGTGGATGGGCCTGATCATGGCCGCCAATGTCTGGTTCATCATCTGGCCAAAGCAGCAGATCGCGCTCGGCCTTGTGGAGGCGGAGGCGGAGGCCAAGCCCGCCGCCGCGCGCGCAGCCATGCTGGCGTCCCGCACCAACACCATGCTGTCGATCCCCATGCTTTACGCCATGGTCTCGGCACAGAACCTCTACTAAGGCGAAACGAGACAGGAGGGGCTCCGGCCAAATGCGGCCGGGGCCCTTATTGTTTGACCTATGTCATTGCGCGCAGCCGCGACGGTGCTATCCACGGTATATCCTTGACCGCATTGGGGAATGCACCGATGAACCATCGCCACCGCAAGGTCCTGCACGCGCTATTCGCCCATCCCATCAGCGCCAATATTTCGCTACGCGACGTCGAGAGCGTGTTCAAGGAGCTCGGCGCCGAGCTGTCGCACAGCCACAGCAGCAAGCTTGCCGTGCACCTCGGCGAGCACAAGGTGAACTTCAGCGCCGCCCACCACAAGCTGCCGAAAGAGGAAGTGATCCAGGTGCGCAAGTTCCTCGAGACCTGCGAGGTGGATCCAGTGCGGGACTATCCGCTTTGACGCGGCACTCTCAGATCGTATCGAAGCGCCGCATCGCCTCGGCCAGGCTGGCGCCGGCCTCTATCAGACGCTCCGACTCACTGTCGTTGGCGGCATAGACCTGGGCCATCTCCAGCACCGCTGGCGCCTGCGCGAACGGGATGCAGGCAATGCCGGTGCCGTCGGCGACGATGATGTCGCCGGGGCAGACGCGCACGCCGTCTACCACCACAGGCTCGCCGATGCTCTCGACCTTGATGCGCTTGCGCCCGCCCGTCGGCACCAGATGGCGGGCGTGAATGGCGAAGCCGCAGGCCTCGATCTCCTCGACATCGCGGGCGCCGCCATCGATCACCGCACCGGCAATGCCTTTGCGCGCGGCGGCCAGCGAGGCCAGCCCGCCCCAGGTCGAGACCTGGGCGCCGTCATTGGCGATCACCACCACGTCGCCCGGCCCGGCCGCATCCTGGATGGCGCCGACGCGGAAGTCCGCCGGCTCGTAGGCACCGAACGACCCACAGACCTCCTGCGCCGTGACCGCCGGTCCGCAAAACGGGCGCCCGCGCACCAGCGGCGGCAGATTGACGATCAGCCCGCCCAGCCTGAGCTCGTCGAGCACGTTGCCGATGGTCGAGGTGGCAAGGGCCGCAAAGCCGCTGACCAGATCGTCGCTCGGCATGGTCAGCGACGCGTCATGATGTCACAGGCCGTGACGGCGACCGGCACAGGCTCGTCGTCCTCGCAACGGAAGCGCCGTTCACAGGTGACAATCACATTGTCCAGATGCCCGGCCGCGACCGCCGCGCCGTCCACCATGCAATTCCCTGCCGTCTCCTCGACGACATAGCTCCACGTCTCTTCGCGCATGCGCTCGCCAACGTCACGGAAATAGACGTGCCGGTGGCCACGCATCAAGCCATCCCAGGCCTTGCTGCAGCCGGCCGGCGCGTTGGCCATGGCGAGAGCCTCGGCATCCGCCTCGAACAACGCGACCGCCTGCTTGAGGGCCTTGCAGTCCTCGGCCTGGGCCGTGGCCCACGGCAGCGTAGCCAAGCAGGCCAGCAGCATTGCGGTGATGCGCGTCTTCATTCGCTCATTCTCCCTCGTCTTTGCGGCCGGCACCGTAGAGCATCGCGCAGCCGGTAACAATCTGCGGCGTAACGCTTGCCGCCGGGATGCCGCCGCCGCAGACTGCCGGCATGAAGCTGTTTCCCCTCGCCTTCGTCGTCTGTCTCTTCGCCGCCACGGCGCAAGCCCAGGTTCCGCTCGGCGCCGAGCGCGAGTTCCCCAAGACCGACTTCGCGACGCATTCGATCGCGCTGGACGAGGTGTTCTCAGGCGGCCCGCGGCGCGACGGCATCGCGCCGATCGACAGCCCACGCACGGTGACGGTCGCCGAGGCGTCCGAAAATCTGAGCGATGTCGATCCGGTTCTGGGTCTGGTCATCGGCGGCGAGGCCCGCGCCTATCCCCTGCGCGTGCTGATCTGGCACGAGATCGCCAACGACGCCCTGGCCGGGATGCCGGTCGCCGTGACCTATTGCCCGCTCTGCAATACGGCAATCGTTTTCGACCGCCGGGTGGACGGGCGCGTGCTCGATTTCGGCACCACCGG
>CAZVDW010000821.1:0-1543 GCA_964625645.1 uncultured Rhodospirillaceae bacterium | reverse complement strand
GGAGACCTACATGTAATGGGGTGCAGCGGACAACCAATATCATGCCGGTCTGTTTGGGCTACGACCCAATGACCCTGACAGACTATGACTCAAAATAACCCAAACCGCATTATAATTCGGCTTTTGCCGTCTGCAAACGTTAACCGATTTTTATGATATTTTTTTGATTGTTCCCTTTCGCAATGAATATGCGAACTGGATGTCCTTTGCGACGGCCGCGTTGGCGGTTCAACCGCCGCCAAACGGGGCTGGCTGCTTGAGGCGCCCGCCGGTGGTTGTCCGGCAGGCGCCTCAATCCGTGCCATTCCGCCGACGCCCTTCCCTGGGCGCCGCACCATTACTATCGGAGGCGGGGAAACCAAAGCCCGTCTCCGTGCGGGAAGCTCAACTGCAGCCCAGCGATGATCCGCAGTTGAAGCACTTATAGCAATTACCGTTTCGCACCGTCAGCGCCCCGCAGACATCACAGGCCGGTGCATCTTCCTGAAAATGCTCGAACTGGCGATCTATCCGCTCGCTGCTCAGCGCCGCCGGATGCTGGGACGACGAGGCCATCGCCAAACGAAGCGATGTCTTGACGATCGTGTTTGTCGCTGTGGGCCCATCGCCCGGGTCGCCGCCGGTCCCTCCGACCGGAGCGCATCCGTTATCTATGCCCGTAAGTGCGTCGGCCGGCCTGGGGACGTCCTTGTCCAAGGCCTTGCCGACGCGGCCAGGTTCCGAGGTCGCGTCATCCTTGACAGCCTCGGGCGCTATTGCCTTGGCTGTTGTTGTCGAGTCGGTTGTTTCAGTGTCGCTGCTCTTTGCCGAACTGCCGCGTTTGGGGAGGTGCTTATTGCGATATTCCTCGCCGAGGAACTGCAGCCCGAGCCAGCGGAAGATGTAGTCGACGATGCTCTTGGCCATGGGGATATCGCGGTTGTCAGTCATCCCGTGGGGATCGAACCGCTGGTGGGAGAACTTCTTCACGAGGCTCTCGAGCGGAACGCCGTACTGCAGGCAGAGGCTAAGGGCCGTCGCGAACGTATCCATCATTCCGCCTACGGTGGAGCCTTCCTTTGACATGCTGATGAACAGCTCGCCGGGCGTCCCGTCTTCGTACAGGCCGACGCTGAGGTAGCCTTCGTGCCTGGCGACCGAGAACTTGTGCGTGATCGACGGTCGTGTCGCCGGCAGGCGGCGCCGGTGGGGCTTGCGCCTTGCGGCCTCGAGCTGCTCGGGGCTGATGCCCGTCACCTCGTCATCGAGGCTGACCTGGCTGCTCTTCTTGGCGCCCTTCGAAACGCTTAGCGGCTGGATGCGCTTAGACCCGTCACGGTATATCGCCACCGCCTTGAGCCCGAGCTTCCAGGCGTCGAGGTAGACTTCTCTGATGTCCTCGATGGACGCTTCGTTGGGTATGTTCACGGTCTTCGAGATAGCCCCGGATATGAACGGCTGGGCCGCTCCCATCATGCGGATATGGCCCATGTAGTGGATGCACCGCTGCCCGTTTGCGGGTTTGAAGGCGCAGTCGAATATTGGCAGATGCTCTTCGTTGAGT
>CAZVDW010000820.1:0-2414 GCA_964625645.1 uncultured Rhodospirillaceae bacterium | reverse complement strand
CCACGAAACGCTCATGCGCTCAAGCCTCTGGTACCGCAACACCTTCGTCAACGCGGCGGAAACCGCGGTCGCCTGAGCATGCCGATGGCCAACCTCGCCAGTGTCGGAATCGAGATCCAGCATTCCCAGCGCAAGCTTTATTTCGCCCTGGCGCGCATGCTGCGCGAGCGCCACGGCGCGAAGATCCATTTCTATGTCCGCGGCCCGCTCGAGCTGCGCGGCTTCAAGCGCCGCTACGATGCCAGCCTGTGGGACAGCATCAGCGACAGCGCCGTGCTGGTGCCGGCCTTGAAGGCGCCGGCGGACCCGGACGCCCTGATCGAGGAGGCGCGGGCGCTGGAGAGGCGTATCGGCGAGCCGATCAACACCCTGGCCATTGCCAACCGCCATCTCAATGCCGGTTACAGCCCCGGCAGCTTCCGCCATCCCCGCGCGCCGCGCATCGCCGGCGCCGACGACGATGCGGTGCTGGCCGGCCTCGTCGCACAGCTGCGCTTCTGGGACAACGAGATCGCCGAGAAGAAGCTCACCCTGATCCTCGATGCGGGCAAGGCGGCGGCCTGCATGGCGCGCGCCAACGGCGTTGCCTATCGCTGGTTCGTCTTTGCCCGCCTCGCCAGCCGCCGCGCCTGGGCGCACGACGAATTCGGCAGCAATCCCCTGTTGCGCCCGGCCTATGACGCGCTCGAATCCTGGCCCAAGGCCAGCGTCTCGGACAGCTATGGCGCTTTGCACACCAAGAACAAGCGCGTGCGGGACAACCGCCGCCTCGTGCGCCAGGTCCTCAATCTGCCGCGCGCCATCGCCGCCCAGTGGCTGCAGGGTTTGCGCGGGCGCGATCGCACGGGTGACTATGCGCTCAAGGATATCGTCGGCGGGCCGTTCCGCGTGGCCAGGGCGCAGCGCGAGGTCGCGCGCCTGTCGCAAACCACGCTCGCCGACCTGGCGGGCCGGCCGTTCGCCTATTTCCCGCTGCAGAAGGAGCCGGAAATCGCTCTCATGCAGATGGAGCCCGAATCCCTCAACCAGCTTGCCGCCGTGATGGGCCTGAGCGCCGTGCTGCCGGCGGGCGCGAGGCTCGCGGTCAAGGAGCATCTGGTGACGGTCGGGCGGCGGCCCGCGGATTTCTACCGCCAGATCGCAGCCCTGCCCAATGCGCGCCTGTTAAGCATGTCGTGTCACCCGATCGAGACCATTCGTCAGGCAACGGTGACCGTGACCATCGCCGGCACGGCGGCGCTGGAAGCGGCGATCCTGGGGCAGCCGGCGATCGTCTTCGGGCGGCGGGTGCCGGCGGCCTTTCTCGATCACGTTTTCGCCGTGCGCAGCCACGAGGAGCTGCGCGACGCCATCGCCCATATCTTCGCCGGCAAGGTCGACAGGGCGAAGGCGCGCGACGACGGCGCCCGTTTCGAGGAGGCGCTGCGCCGCGCCAGCTTCGACATGGGCGCGCTCGGCGATCAGGTAACAGAGACCGCGGAGGGCATACCGCAGGAGATGGTGGCATTGCTGCATGACGAGCTGGTCAAGAGCGTGGCGCCTTCGGCGGCGGCGCTGATGGAGGTGGCGCAATGAGCCTGTTCGCGGGACACGACGGCTGCCTGGTGGTGGCCGAGGTCGGCCAGGCCCATGACGGCAGCCTGGGCATGGCGCACGCCTATATCGATGCGGCGGCGGATGCCGGCGCCGATGGCATCAAGTTCCAGACCCATATCGCGGCCGCCGAATCGACCCTCGACGAGGAATTTCGCGTCAAGTTCAGCCGCCAGGACGAAACCCGATTCGACTACTGGCAGCGCATGGAATTTTCGTCTGAACAATGGGCTGGCCTGGCCGCGCATGCCGCGGAGAAAGGCGTCGTCTTCCTCAGCTCGGCCTTTTCCGTGGCCGCCGTCGAGCTCTTGCGTGAGCTCGGACTGGCCGCCTGGAAGGTGGGCTCGGGCGAATACCGCTCGGACGATCTCTGGCAGGCCATGGCCGCGGGCGGTGCCCCCATATTGCTCTCCACCGGCATGAGCGAATGGCGCGAGATCGAGGCGGCGGTGGAAAGGGTGCGCCAGCTGGGCGCGCCGCTGGCCCTCTTTCAATGCACCAGCCGCTACCCCACGGCGTTGCAGCACGTCGGTCTCAACGTCATCGACGAACTGCGCCGCTTTGGCTGCCCGGTGGGGCTCTCGGACCATTCCGGCAGCGTTCATCCCAGCCTGGCCGCCCTGGCCCGCGGCGCCGACATGATCGAGGTGCATATCACCCTCGACCGCCGCCTCTTCGGTCCCGACGTGCTGGTTTCGCTGACACCGCCCGAATTGGCGCTGCTTTGTGAAGCGCGTGACGCCCTGGTGACCATGGCGAAAAATCCTGTCGACAAGGACGCCATGGCGAGCGATCTGCGGGAGATGCGCGGGCTCTTCAGC
>CAZVDW010000819.1:0-4793 GCA_964625645.1 uncultured Rhodospirillaceae bacterium | reverse complement strand
CGTAGGCCACATTGCTGAAGCTCACCACGGTGGTGTTGGCGGTTCTCAGGCTGGTCATGCTGGCGCTGGTGACAGTGGGATGGCCGTCGATGGTCGCCACCTTGAGCGCCTTGTAGACGCGGTATTTGGCGCCCGCCTTGTCGTAATACTCGGTCAGAACCGGCAGGAACGACCCTTTGTGGATGTACATGTCGTAGTAGGAGAACTCGACCCCATCCGGCTCCAGGGGTCGGCTGCGCAGGACGTAGTAATTGTCCGTGACCTCGGCCAGCTCGTGCTCGTCGGCGTCGATGCTGCGCCCCGAGACGTCCTCGTAGAAGAAGTCGGAGCCGACGAAGCTGGTGCGCTTGTCGGCGGCGGCGATGCGCTTCACCAGGTCGAGGGCGGGGAGATAGAGCCAGCGGTCGTCGTCGCGATCCAGATGCTTCCAGACGATCATGGCCATCTTGCTGACATCGGCCGGGCGCTGAAAATAGACGTAATATTTCTGCCCTCCGAGATAGGCGTTTCCTTCCAGACCGTCGGTTGCCGGCGCGTCACGCCGCAGCATGGTCAGCTCGCGCTTGCGAACGCGCCCCTGGCTGTCGATGATCTCCATGGCCACGCGTGCCCTGCCGTCACGCGCCTGGAAATAGGACATCAGGTTCGCACGATGCACAATCTCCTCCGCCGACGGCACCGACTGCGCGCAAACCGACGCAGCCGCCAACATCGCGAAACCGAACGAGACCAATGTCGAAGCAGCCGTTCGGGCGAAGCTCATGCTTGTCACCATAATCAATTTGTCGAGACCTCTTCTGTGGTTGAGACCTTGCTTTCGCCGGCACCTCTTGGCCCCGGAAACAGCCACGCTTCGAACAGCGTGATCAGGGCCGGCAGGATCAACAGCGTGCTGAGCCCCGCCAGCAGCAGGATCGCGGCGATGAACAGGCCAACGGTCTTGTACGTCGACAAGGACGCAGCCAAGAGCGGCAGAAATCCAACGCCGACTACAACGGCATTCCGGGTAATTGCCCGCGCCGGCTCGCCAAACATCGAGCGCATTGCCAATTGCCATGTGTCATCCCGCGCATAGGCGGCGCGCGAGCGCGCCAGGAAGTGAATCGCATAATCGACCGACAAGCCCAAGCTGAGCGCGCTCAGCACCGCGATGGGCATGTCGTAGTCCTTGCCGATCAAGCCGACCACGCCGTAGATCAGGCCGATGGTGACGCTCAGCGGCACCATGCACAAGACGCCCCACAGCAGCGAGCGGAACAACAGCACCATCATCAGCAGCACCACCACGAAGCTGCCGAGCAGCGCGTTCAGCATACCGCTGACCATTTTCTCCTGCCAAACCACGTTGATGTAGGTCAGCCCGAACCAGCTGGTCTGCAAGTCGAAGGGCGGCGGCGTCTCGGCGCTGAAATCGGCGATTGCCTCGACGACCGCGGACATATCCTTGTTGTCACCGCTCTTGAGCTGCACCCAGATGCTTGCCTTGCGGTAATCGGGTGTCACGAAGTGCCATAAATCCTGCGGCCGGTGGCTGTTCTGGTAGGTGAGCAGGGTCTGCGCCACGGCGGCCGCGCTGTCGGGGACGCGGAATTGCTCCGGCTCGCCGAGCAAGAGCTCGCGGTGCACCGTTTTCACGATATCGGCCAGGGAGCTCGACTTGCCGACGGCACCGCTGCCGAGCAAGTGCCGCTGCAAGGCCGCGATGTAACGCAATGCCTCCGGCTGCTTGAAGATCTCGTCGCGCTGGCGTTCGCTGTCCAGGAACAGCTGCACCTCGTCCCAGGCGAACAGATGCTCGCCCGGCGCATCGCGCAGGCGGTCCTCGACAGCCGCTGAAAGCGCGTCCAGGAACGCCGCCTTCGAGCCCGCCAGCGTTTCCTGCCCGCTTGCCGCCGAGCGCAACGTCTCGAACACCAGGCCGGCACCAGCCAAGGCCTCGTCGCGCAATTCCGCTTCGCGCGCCTCCAGGCGCTCGGCAAAGCCTTCGACGTAGTCCGGCAACGAAACGCCGCTGGCGGCATCTGCCTCGAGCGCCAGGTACGCCATGTAGGTTCCACCGAAGTGCTCGTTCAACACGCTATCGGCGATCCGGATCGGATGTGAAGCCTCGAACCATTTGACCGGATTGTCATTGATATTGATGCGGGAGACGCCATAACCGGCAATGACCACGGCGGCCACGGTCACGGCTAGGACAGCCTTGGCATGGCGAGATGTCATCATGCCGAGGCGGTCGAGCCAACGGCTCATGACGGTCGTCCCGGCCTCGGCTCGGGCAGCGGTCGGATGGCCGAAGCGGGCAAGCTTTTCGTCCGGGATGAAGGCGACGAAGGCCGGAATGAAAGTGATGGTCCAGAACCAGGCGAGCAGCACGCCGATCGCCACGAAGATGCCGAAGACTTGGACCGGCGGTATCGGCGTCAGGGCCAGCGACGCGAAACCGGCGGCGGTGGTCAGCGACGTGAACAGCATTGGCGTGAAAAGGTGGCTCATCACCTCGTGCATGGTTTGCCGGCGGTCTCGGGTGTGTTGATAGCGGTCGAAGAACTCGGACAGGATATGGACCGCGTCGAGCACCGCGATGGGCATGATGAAGACCGGGATCATCGAGCTCATGATGTGCACCGTGTTGCCGGAGATGACCAGCAGCGCCATGGTGCTCATCGCGCCCACCATGGCGATGATCATCGCCGACAGGACCAGTCTCAGATTGCGGAAGAACCACCACATGATGAGGAAGATGACGAGCATCGCCAGCGGTGCGGAGATCGCCATCTGATAGAACATCTCGACGCCGAAAGTGTCCTCGGCAACCGGCAGGCCGGTGATATGGACCTTGTCGTCCGTCTCCCCCCCGCTCGCCACCTCCTCAAGCAGCTCTTTGCGTACCCGATAGCTCGCGTCCTTGTCGGTCAGTGGCAGGTAGATGGCGATCGCCTTGCCGTCCTCGCTCACCAGCGTGCCCTCGAAAAACGGAATCTTCTGCGCCCGATCGCGGACCGCCAGCGCCTGCTCCGGCGTCTCGGGCGGGCCCGGCATGAGCCAGTCGAAGCTCACCGCCCCCGCGCCGGCCTGTTCGATATTGTCGACCATTGACGGCGCGAGCATGTCCGTCTCGACCACACCGATCCGTCGCTCGGGATCGTCCGGGTCAGGCCAGCTCAGACGCCGGGCGAACTCAGTCAGCTCATGGATGCGCCAGAGCGATTCAACGTTGAACACGCCGTCGGGATCGACCTCGTTCACGACACTGACCACCACTACGTCGTAAAGCGAGAACTCGCGCTTGCTGGCGTTGTGGAAGACCCGCACCGGCTCGCCGGCAGACAGCATGTTCTCGGGATCGGTGTCGATGGCCGCCGGATGCAGGTAGCGCGCGGCCGTGGGCCAAAGGCTGGGCAGGCCCGCGGCCAGCAGCATGGCCACGGTCGTGAGGGCCATGATCCAGGTCACCAGACCGGGATGATCCATCGAGAAGCGGACGATAGATTTGTCGAGCGAATTGTTCATCGGACCTGTCCTGTCGAGGCATCAAGGAAGCAAAACGTCCGGCTGGTCTTGAAGCGGGCCCGGTTGCCGTCCGGCTGGAGGCCCGGATCCGCGCTGTCGATACGACGGCTCAGGCGTCGGAGTGGTTCTGCTCGACCGGCAGGCCAGCAAGCCGCCACTCCGGTAAGCCGCTCTCCAGCCGGCGCGCCGCGAAGCCCTGGCGACGAAGCTCGGCAACCGCCTCGTAAGCCAGCACGCAGTAAGGCCCGCGACAGTAGGCGACCACCTCTTGGTCCCTCGGCAGCTCGCTCAGGCGGCTCTTCAGCTCCTTCAGCGGGATGTTGACGGCGTCCGGGAGATGGCCGGCCGAGAACTCCTCCGCCGGGCGCACATCGAGCACGGTGACCGTGCCTTCGTCCGCGCGCTGCAGAAGCGCCTTTGCCGTAACCGGCTCGAAACTGTCCTTCGAGGCCAAATAGCGCGACACCAGCCGTTCGACCTCGGCGAGCTTGCTCTCGGCGACGCTTTGCAGCGAAGTCAGGAGCGCGACCACCGACTCGTCGGCCAGTGCGTAGAGCACGTGATGGCCGGATTTGCGGGATGTCACCAAGCCGGCCCGGCGCAGGTGCTGGAGGTGCTGGGAGGTATTGGCGACCGAAAGCCCGGTCACACCGGCCAACGCCTCAACACCGCGCTCGCCTTGCGCCAGGAACTCCAGCAACTCCAGGCGATGGCCATGGCTCAGCGCTTTCGCCACCACAGCGAACTGCGCGAACAGCGCCTTCTTTACGTTGTTGCCTGCCATAGCTCTCAACACCAATCCAGAGTATTCAATGAATTAATTGAATACTAGATAATTGGCCTTGATTGTCAACAGGCAACTGCATTGACCGGCCGTGCCCGATGGCCGCGCCTTGGCAGTCGTCGCGAGATGACCGGCTGGCTGGCGGCTCCCTTGACCAGGTTGTCGATGACCGAGACCAGGATGGCGCGGCCGGCCACGCGGTCCTCGAAGAGGCCGATCAGGCAGTGATTCGAGCCCCGCACATGCCGCGTCGCCGGCGCCTGGCCCTGGGGCAGCAGGCGCTTGCGGTCTCAGGGCAATGTCAAAACGAAAGACCTGACCCCGCCTACCCGTGACCCCGCCTACCCGTGGAGGCCGAGCAGCTTCGGCGTCGCGAGGATGTAGGGGCGGGCGCGGGCGAATTCGTTTCGTAGGTGGACAATCAGTGTGTCAGGTCGGGAATATCGAGCCCGGCTTTTCGCAGACCCTCGATGACACGCTCTACATCTTGATCACGCCA
>CAZVDW010000818.1:0-3231 GCA_964625645.1 uncultured Rhodospirillaceae bacterium | reverse complement strand
GACGCCATCGAGGAGACCCTGCACGATTGGGGTTATGTGACCGAGAAGCTCGCAGGCCGGACTTTCGTGCAACGCCAATTCGCTTCGGCTGACGAACAGGAACAAGTGCTTGAGCAACTCTGCGAGCGCGGTATCGATCCGACGGGTCAAGAGACCAAAGGCAATCTTCTGGCCGAATTCTATTTGTCACGCCCGGCCAATGAGCGCGCTGTGCTTCCCATCGAGTGCCTCGTTGGCGCGTGATCAGCAACACCGGCCTCGACGATTTGGTCTTCCTGGTCATCACCGTGCCGCCGAGGGATGCCCAGAGCCTTCAGGATTGTCTGGCCGTCGTGGCCGCCATCTGGCATCTTGCCGGGTCGGGAGCAACAGGGAGGATTCGGTGTTGCGGCTTTTCGCTTATGTGGCGGTTGTGATTGCGGCGCTGTCGCTGTCGGCGCCGGGCGCGATGGCGCTCACGGTCACCAACGAGGGCGAGGAAACCGTCCATGTCTGGATCGAGAGCTGGATGTACCGCCTGCGCTCCGGCAGGACCGTGACTTTCATCCCCACCGTGGAGCCGGCGCGCATCGTGCTGGAGACCCGACACACGCGCATCGAGTGCGAGGCCGGGGCCGAGTCGGAAGTGCTGGTGAGCGCAGACAAGTGCTTCGTCGACGGCGTGGACGCCGGGTCAAGCCGGATGCACCTTTAAGCGACGGCGAATGGCAATGGTGTTGGCATGACGCGATTGGCCCTGCTGGCGGCGGCG
The DNA here is from genome assembly GCA_964625645.1 of uncultured Rhodospirillaceae bacterium. Lineage (GTDB taxonomy): Bacteria > Pseudomonadota > Alphaproteobacteria > UBA7887 > UBA7887 > UBA7887. The sequence goes on along the minus strand of CAZVDW010000818.1, from coordinate 2,480 downwards.
CTGCTGATGCTGGGCGGCGGCGGCGCGGCGGCGCAGGAGACGCTTGCGGGCGGCGGCGGCTCGCTCGACAACCCCTGGGCGGAGGGCGGCTACAAGCCCATCCCGCTGCCGGAGGTCGAGGGCGCGCTGCCGTGGGAGGTGTTGAGTCAGGTCGAGCTGGTGTTCGACGGGCCGGACATGGTGCCCGAATACGCCGCCGAGGTGCAGGCGCTGTCCGGCCAGCGCATCAGGATGGTGGGGTTCATGCTGCCGCTCGACTCCTCCGGCGAGCGCGTCCTGCTCAGCCAATACGCCCCCCATTGCCCCTTCTGCATGACCGCCGGGCCCGAGAGCTTCGTCGAGCTCAACTGCGAGGAGCCGTTCGAGATGAGCCTCGAGGCGATCGTCGTCGAGGGCGACCTGGAGGTGCTCGAGAACAGTTGGGAAGGCTATTACTACCGCATGGCCAACGTCGAGCTGATCGAGCGCTAGTGCCGAAGACCCCGACCCAGCGGAATGCAGCGTGCTCGAGCTGACGCGGATTCGCCATCGCTATGGCGGCCAGGTCGTGGTCGCGGTGGAGGCCTGGCGCGCCGAGGCCTCCGAGCAATGGCTGCTGCACGGGCCGTCCGGCTGCGGCAAGACCACGCTGCTCCACGTCATGGCCGGCCTGCTGACGCCGAGCGAGGGCACGGTCCGCCTCGACGGCAAGGATCTGCACGCCTTGCGCGGCGCCAGGCGCGACGCCTTTCGCGGCCGCAACATCGGTATCGTCTTCCAGCAGCTCCACCTGATCGACGCGATCACGGTCGGCCAGAACCTTCTGCTGGCCCAGACCTCGGCCGGCCTGGCGCGCGATCAGGCCGCGGCGATGGCCAGCCTGGAAGCGCTCGGGCTGGCCGACAAGGCCGCTGCCTATCCGTTCACGCTGAGCCACGGCCAGGCGCAGCGTGTCGCCCTGGCCCGTGCCCTGATCAATCGGCCCAAGCTGGTGCTGGCCGACGAGCCGACTTCGAACCTCGACGACGGCAATGCCGAGCGGGTGCTGGCGCTGTTGCGCGCACAGGCGAAGGCCAGCGGCTGCGCCCTTCTGGTCGCCAGCCACGACCAGCGCATCAGGGATTCCTTCGAGCGGCGGCTGGAGCTGCCCGCGCCGGCAGGCGTCGGCCCATGAACGCGCTGCAGCTGTCGCTGGCCTATCTGCGGCGCCGGCCGCTCAACACGGCGCTCAATGTCCTGGTGCTGGCGATCGGGATCGGCACCATCGCCCTGCTGCTGTTGTTCAGCGACCAGCTCAAGCAGCGGCTCCATCGCGACTCGGGCGGCATCGACATGGTGGTCGGCGCCAAGGGCAGCCCCATGCAGCTGATCCTGTCCAGCGTCTTCCACCTCGACATTCCGACCGGCAACGTGAAGATCGCCGACGCCCGCGCACTGCTTGCCAATCCGATGGTGCGCGAGCTGATACCACTGGCGCTCGGCGACAGCTTTCGCGGCTGGCGCATCGTCGGCAGCGAGCCCTCCTATCCGGCGCTCTACCGGGCCGAGCTGGCCGCCGGGCGCTGGTGGCAGGCGCCGCTGGAAGCGACCGTCGGCGCGGTCGCCGCGGCCGAGGCCGGCCTCGCCCCCGGGACCAGTTTCGTCGGCTCGCACGGCATGACCGCCGGCGGCGGCGCCCACGCCGAGCGGCCCAACCGTGTGGTCGGCGTCATGGCCGCCACCGGCACCGTGCTCGACCGCCTGATCCTGACCTCGATCGAAAGCGTCTGGGACGTGCACGCGGCCCACGGCGACGACGAGCACGATGGCGACGAGCACGAGGCGGCGGGCGGGTCGACAGGCGCCAGCGTCCTGCTGAGCGGCGCCGCCGAGGCCGAGGTCACGGCGCTGCTGGTCAGGTTCCGCAGCCCCATCGCCGCCGCCAAGCTGCCGCGATTGGTCAACATGACGACACCGATGCAGGCGGCTCTGCCCGGCTATGAGATCGCCAGGCTGATGCGCCTTGTCGGCGCCGGCATCGACGGCTTTCGCGCTTTCGCCATCGTGCTGGTGGCGAGCGCCGGGCTGGGCATCTTCACCGCCCTCTACAACGCGCTGGCGCAACGCCGCTACGACATCGCCGTGATGCGCTCGCTCGGCGCCTCGCGCGGCGCCATCCTGCGCCAGATCGTCCTCGAAGGGGTGCTGCTGGCCCTGGCCGGAGCGCTCGCCGGGCTGCTGCTCGGCCACGCCACGGCCGAGCTCGCCGGCGCCTGGCTGTGGCGTCAGCACCAAGTCTATCTGGTCGGCACGACCTGGGTCGCGGAAGAGGCCTGGCTGATCGTCATGGCGGTCGCCATCGGCGCCGTCGCGGCGCTGCTGCCCGCACTCCAGGGCTATCGCATCGACATCTCGAAAGTCCTCGCCCGCGGCTGAAGCGCGCCGCCCGGACACAGGCAGGCCTCGCCACCGCTCGATAAATGGCGCCTGGCACGCTGGCGCCGGCTTCAGGGATTGCGCCG
>CAZVDW010000817.1:0-5037 GCA_964625645.1 uncultured Rhodospirillaceae bacterium | reverse complement strand
TGCCGGATATGAGGCCAATTAAATGCGACACGCTCTAGGGCGCCTCACGCGCCTGGCACCGTTCACGGGCCAGCCGGCGATCTCGGTGCCGTGCGGCTTTACGGCGGGTGGCCTGCCGATCGGCATGCAGCTTATCGGCCGCTGGTACCGCGAAGCCGACCTGCTGCGGCTCGCCCATGCCTACGAGCAGGCGACGCCGTGGCACCGGAAGCGGCCGCCGCTCGGTTGATACCGATGGCGACGATCGGGTAAGAATGATGGGGATGCGAGATCAGGGGGACGTGAGACAATGAGCGGCTGGCGGTGGTTCTGGACCCTGGTGGGGTTCCTGGTCTTCATTATCGTGCTGATATTCCTCTATTTCTATCAGCCGTTCGAGGATCTGTTCACGCTCATCGTCTACGGCATCACCTTCAACAACGTGATCTTCTGGGCCGCGCTGCTGACCGGAATTCTGGGTTTTTGCGCCTATCACTGGCGCGCCTATCGGCTCTATATCGTGCAACAGCAGAGCGTCGAGAAGATGGTCCTGAGCTCGCTGCGCGGCTCGACCTTCGTCGCCATCCTGCTCAGTTCCGGCGCCGCGCTGCAATCCGTGCAAAGCCTCTGCATCACGCTGTTGCGCGCCGAGCAGAACGTCGCCACGGGCTTCAGCACCCACCTCGCCTCGATCATCGCCCTGGTGCTGCTCACCGGCGCCTTCTGCATCCTCTTCTGGCTCTTGAAGGTGGTGCGCCCGACCCGCCCGGCCTAGCGGTCGTCGCACTGGCCTCTCGGCCGCGCCGAGTCGTGCACGTCGCAGGGATCGTCGGGATCGATTGTGGTGGGGCTGAGCAGGGCTTCGGACGGAAAATCGTGCAGCTCGTCGAGACGGATGCGGCAAGCCGCGAATTCGCCGCCGCTGTCCATGTAGTCCTTGAGGCATTGCGCCCGCGCCCGATCAGCCGGAACGCCCAGCCTGCCTTCGCGATAGATGTTCGACAGCGCCTTGACCGCGTCCATGTCACCGCACAGGCTGGCCTTCTTGATCAAGCGTAACGCCACCGCATTACGCGCATCCTGGCTGCGGAAATTCCCGCCGCCACCCCCATACACAGCACCGGCCCAGACCAGATAGCGAGGGTCGCCGCTGATTTCAGACTTGGCATTGACCTCCAGAAACGTATCACCGCGCTTGAACCACCCGGCTGCTACGGCCCATTCTTCCCACTCCTCGGTGTGCTCCCAAGACGGACAGGGACCGGTCAGGCGGGCGCAGCCGGCCAAGGCGATTAGCGTTCCAAGCAAAATCGCATGCTGGATTCCTGACTTCACGGAAACCTCCTTTCCGCCGCATTGAGTTCAATGCCGCAGCGGGAAGCGCTTTGGTATGGCGCGGTGCGGGCCAGTTTGAGCAGGCATCTGGCACGCTTGCGATCCATCGCAAGACCGAGCCGGGCCCGGCCATAGCCGTCGGCGAGCAGCAGCACGGCGCCGGGAAAGCCGCATAGCGCCGATCGTTCGAGATACCGCAAGACGGTCAGATTGCGCAGCCGGGGTGTGGGAAATTCGCCGAGGCCTTCGGCCATGAGCTTGGCGAGGTCGTAGAGCGCTATCGGATCGCCCTCTCGTATCAGGGGCCGGTAAGCGGCAAGGACATCATCGTCTCTGGAGTCGAAGATGGCACCCCAGATTTTCTGCTCCCAGGCATCCGGGCGTGCTGTGTAACGGCAGGACAGATTCGGCTGCCCCGCCACGGCAGAGGGGGCCGACCCGACATGGGCAGGGTCCGGCTTGCTGGCGACCCGCGGCATGGATATCGTCGGCCACTCGGGCACCCAATCGGGATTGGCCAGGTGGTCAGGTTCGTCAGGATCGATGCCGCACCTGACCGCACTCACGGACGGCCAAATCCGGTTCAAGCCCCTCAGGCAATTCGCAAGCTCCTCATTCTTCGCAACGCCATGCTCCCCTCTCTCATAAGCGAGCGCCAGTGCCGTAATGGCCTGGGGGTATCCGCATAGTGCCGCACGCTTGTACATCCGCAGTGTCGCGAGATTGCGCGCCTCGCGTGAGGCGAACTCACCCATTTCCAAGCCGAACAGGAGACCAACTTCAAAGTGGATCCGCGGGTCCCCATCGTCGACGTAAGGCAGATAGGCCGCCAGCAAGTCATCGTCGCGCCATTCGCGATACGCGGACTGTATCGATCTCACCCAGGCGTCGGACCTTTCGGGATAGTAGCATGCGATACCGGCATCAAGATGTATACGGACGGCACCCGGTCGAGGGTGACAGGCAGCGAGGACGGACAGCCCGGCCACGATCGCGCTTGCGATAACCAGGATAGAAGCGAAGCCGCTCGCCGCCTTAAACGCCGCCTGTACCACCGCCACGACCTGAGTCAGATCCCGTCTGCCTTTGCCCACCGGCCCGCCAAGTATTGACATGGCATTGCGGCGCAATTATGGCGTGCGTGCGGACCGTGCCAATGCGGAAACGGGAAGCAAACCGGTGCGTCGCCGGTAAGTTAGCGCCTGCGGTACGCCTCCTCGGCTGTCCAGACCGGGTTGACGATTTCGCCGCGCTCGCCGAGGGACACGCCGCAGCCCTTAGCGATATCGCTTTGCCCGTTGTAGAATCCATCCCTCAGGCACTTTGCCCGCGCCTTGTCGATGCGCACGCCGAGCTCTCCGGAGCGATAGGCATCCGCCAGCATCAAGAGCGCTTGATGATAATCGCAAAGGGCGGAGCGTTTCAGTTAGCGCAGGGCGGTGTGGTTCCTCTCTCGCGGCGAGGGAAAGTCACCCATGCCGATGGTGAACAGGAAACCCAGTGAGAAAAGGGCCGAAGGGTCTCCGGCATGCGCATAAGGGCGGTAGGCGGAAAGCAAGACCGCTTCGTCCCCTCTCGCGAACGCCGGCGGAAGCGTTGAGTTCCATTCCGCCGGCTTCACTTGAACGATGCACGGCATGTTCGCCGGAGCTGGCTCCGAGTGCAGCGCTGGACGGCCGACGCATGATGCAAGGATTGCCACCGCAAGGACCGTGCATTGTCTGCGGATCCTTGCCACCAGGGCGCGGTAACCCCGGCCACGACCACGCTGGCGATGACGAGGCCAGCCGCGGCGGTGAATATAGTCATAGCTAATGACCCTCATTAGCTTGCGTGGCCGTCCAATTCGGGTTCGCGAGGACGTCGTTTTCGGTAAGCGAAACACCACATCGAATCGCGCTGGCGAATTCCGAACTTCGGTACATGGCTTCGAGGCAATTGCTGCGTTCCTCATCAACGGCAACGCCGAATACGCCTTTGCCATAAGCTTCGGACAGCAACAGCAGCGCATTGTGATATCCACAGAGGGCTGACCTCTTGGTCAACATCAAGGCTGTTATGTTCCGATCGCGTACTGTCGGAAACTCGCCACCGCCAAGCCCTATGAAAAGGCCTAACCCATAGAAGACTCTGGGGTCGTTCGTACGAATGCGTCGCCTGTATACCGCCACAAGATCGTCCAGACGGCCTTCGGCAAACGCTGCTTGAACGGTCTGCTCCCACTCTTCGGGTAGCACAGGGTATTGGCACGTTAGCTCCGCGCTTCTTGCACTTTGCAATGCAAAAAAGGAGATGCTGACAGCGACGACTACCTGCATGACTATGGCAAACAGTCGAGAGCTTCTGAACCAATTCATATCATCAGTTCCATGATGAATGAACGTTTGTAAAGGCTGCCCACATGTCACGATTACCGCATCAGGGCCCGGTTGCGGGAACGAAGGGAATCAATGACCAGTAATCAGAAATCGGGGGAGCGCCGCTTACACTATGTCCGTTCCGGATTAGAAAATAATCTTCTACAATACTTGCTTGCTCTTCAATTCCATAGTCATTGAACACTCCTGAGAAGGTACCATTTTTCAGGGTCGGTATATAGGCGTAGTTGCTATTCGCCAAGTAACCAACGAAGAACATGAACAATCCGCGCCCTTCCACTAAATGTTGCCAAACATGAGTCATTTCATGGATGAAGACTGCTTGATAGCTGAGCGGTTCTGTAGAGAAGTCACTCGGGTATGGCCTGCCGGAAGGGATGTAGATGTTACCGTCAGGGGCCATTATTCTGTTGTCGCTCTGCCAAACATCAATTTTTTTTCCGTCGTATATCTTGACGCCGCTAACGTTCATGACGTTTCGAAAAACGGATTGGACCAAAGCGACTTCGCCAGGCGTCAGAAGGCGAAATGGCGGCTTCTTAATCTCTTCCGGTTGGACCCGACCGCGTTCAGCAAGAATAATCCTCTCCGCCGCCTCGGGGTCGGTCACTTCCAGCGCCTCGCGCAACGCCGCGAAGTCGCTTTTGCCGGGGCCGCTTATGTGGGTGCCGGTTTCGATGAGCTTGGCGCAAGCCGCTAGGCAGGCCTGGGCGACAGGGTGCGCCGGAGTTCCAGCTATGCCGTAGGTTTCGAGCACGGCGCGCTCGAGGCGCGGCGGGCCGGCGAGGGCCTGGATGGCGTGGGTCGAGGCGAGATCGAGGGCGCCGCTGCCGGCTTTGGCGGTGGCGTTCCAGGCGATCGTGCCTTTGGCGACGCGGGCCGCCGGATAGGGCATGTTGGCATTGGGCAGTAAGCGCCGGCCGGCGGGGTCGAGCCATTCGATGGTGTCGGCGCGCAGCGCGACCTGAAAGCGGCCGTCGACCGACACCGTGGGCGCGTCCGCGACCAATGGCAGGCCGATCTCCTTTTCGGCGCGCTGGCGCAGGGTGGCCAGGCCGTCGCGCTCGGCCTTCGGCAGCGGCACCTTGGCCGTGTCAGCGGCCTTGGCCATCCGCGAACGCCGGAAGATGAGCGCCGTGCCGCGCACGCCGCGCATGCCCTTGTGACTTTGCGGCATTTCGCGCTCGAGCCGGTCGATGGCCTGGCCCGTCGGCTCCAGCCGGCCACTCACCGGCAGCCGCGCCGCGGGCTGGAAGGCCGCGACCGCGGCTTCGAACTCGCGCGATTTCATGCCGTCGATGCGCCCCGGCCACAACACACCGCGCGGCCCGCTCGCCGCCTTAAA
>CAZVDW010000816.1:0-4949 GCA_964625645.1 uncultured Rhodospirillaceae bacterium | reverse complement strand
CGCGCAGCGTGCGCGATGCGGCGATTACCCTCGGTGCCATCGCCGGCTACGACCCGAAGGATTCGACATCGGTCGACCGTCCCGTTCCCGATTACGAGGCGGCGCTCGGCGGCGACATCAAGGGCCTCAGGATCGGTGTGCCGAAGGAGTATCGCGTCGACGGCATGGCGGACGAGATCGACGGCCTCTGGCAACAGGGCATAGACTGGCTGCGCGATGCCGGAGCGGAGATCGTCGACATCTCCCTGCCGCACACCAAATATGCCCTGCCGGCCTATTACATCATCGCACCCGCGGAGGCATCGTCCAACTTGGCCCGCTATGACGGCGTCAAATACGGCCTCCGCGTCGAGGGCGAGGATCTCATCGACCAGTATGAGCGGACGCGCGGCGAGGGCTTCGGGGCGGAGGTGCGCCGGCGTATCCTCATTGGCACCTATGTGCTCTCGGCCGGTTACTACGATGCCTATTACTTGCGCGCGCAACGGGTGCGCAGCCTGATCGCCCGCGATTTCACGGAAGCGTTCGGCAAGGTCGATCTGATTTTGACGCCGACCACGCCGTTCACCGCCTTCGCCATCGGCGAGAAGGCCGACGATCCGCTGGCCATGTATCTCAACGACGTCTTCACGGTGCCGTCGAGCCTGGCGGGGCTGCCGGCGATTTCGCTGCCGGCCGGGCTTTCGGCGGACGGTCTGCCGCTCGCTCTGCAATTGATCGGCCAGCCCTTCGGCGAGGAGACCCTGCTGCGCGGTGCCGAGGCCCTGGAGAGCCGGGCCGGCTTTACCGCGGCCCCGGCCTTTAGCGTCGAGGGAGGCGTGTCATGATGGAAGGGCGCACGGGCGAGTGGGAGCTCGTCATCGGGCTCGAAGTGCATGCCCAGGTGGTCTCGCAGTCGAAGCTGTTCTCGGGCGCCGCCACGGCCTTCGGCGCCGCGCCCAATTCCCAGGTCTCGCTGGTCGATGCGGCCATGCCCGGCATGTTGCCGGTGATCAACGACCACGTCGTCGATCAGGCCGTGCGCACCGGCGTTGCCCTGGGTGCCGAGATCCATCGGGTCTCGGTGTTCGACCGCAAGAACTATTTCTACCCGGATCTGCCCCAGGGCTATCAGATATCCCAGTTCAGCCGGCCCATCGTCGGGCGTGGCGAGATCACGCTCGATATGGACGACGGCAGCGCGCGCTGCATCGGCATCACGCGGCTGCATCTCGAGCAGGATGCCGGCAAGAGCATCCACGACCGGCATGCGAACAGCACCTGCGTCGATCTCAACAGGTCGGGGGTGCCGCTGATGGAGATCGTCTCGGAGCCCGACATGCGCAGCGCCGAGGAAGCCGGGCTCTACGTCACCAAGCTGCGCGCCATCCTGCGCAGCATCGGCACCTGCGACGGCAACATGGAGCAGGGCTCGCTGCGGGCCGACGCCAATGTCTCGGTGCGCCGGGTGGGCGCTGAGCTTGGCACCCGTTGCGAGATCAAGAATCTCAACTCGATCCGGTTCTTGCGCCGCGCCATCGAGATCGAGGCGGCGCGCCAGATCGCCATCCTCGAGGACGGCGGCACGATCAGGCAGGAGACGCGGCTGTTCGATCCCGACCGCGACGAGACGCGCTCCATGCGCTCGAAGGAAGAGGCACACGACTATCGCTATTTCCCCGACCCGGACCTGCTGCCGCTGGTGCTCAGCGAAGAGCGCGTGGCGCGCCTGGCGGCGGACATGCCCGAGCTTCCTGATGCGCGCAAGCAGCGCTATGTCGACGAGCTTGGGCTCAGGCCCGACAAGGCCACTGTCCTCATAGCGGCGCCAGATCGCGTAGCGCTCTTCGACCAATTGGAACCTGGCCGCAATGCTCCGCAAGTGGAAAAGTGGGTGAATGGGCCGGTGGCACAGGCCGCGAATGTAGCGAGCGTGGCAATTAGCTCGTTAAATTTCGAGCCCGAAGATTTAGGGAATCTTATCGATCTGGAATTTGAAGCAGTGGTCTCGGCTCGAAGCGCAAAGGAAGTGTTCGGCCACATGCTGATAACTGGCTATGCTCCGAGCGTGATAATTGAGCAAATGGGCCTGGAGCAGGTCAGCGATAGCGGCGCCATCGAGGCCGAGATCGACAAGGTGCTGGCGGCGAACCCTGACCAGGTTGCCCAGTTCAAGGCCGGCAAGGAGAAGGTGCTCGGCTTTTTCGTCGGCCAGGTCATGAAGGCCACCAAGGGCAAGGCGAACCCTGGCACCGTCAACGAGATCCTGCGGCGCAAGCTTTCCTGACGCCATTACGGGTGCGCGAGTGCCGCGATGTGCTACCATCGAGCCTTCGTGAGGCAGCGAGATGGTGGGGATGGCAAGTGGGGCGCGTGCACAAATCCGGTGAGAACGAAAGGCAGGATCAGAGCAGTCCGGGCGATTCGGTACGTTCGGGTGTAGGCGAGAGCGAGCAGCGCTTTCGCAGCTTGGTCGAAGGGTCGATCGAAGGCATCCTGGTCCAACGCGACGACAAGATCCTGTTCGCCAACCAGGCGCTGGCGGATATTCTGGGGTTTGACTCAGTCGCCGATCTTATGCAGATCGACAGCGTGGACGCGTATATCCATCCGGACGATCTTGTTCTTTCGCGGCAGTATCGCTCAGAGCGCATGGGCGGTGCCACACCGCCCGCGGACTATGAGCTGCGCGCAGTGCGAAAGGACGGCTCAGCCATCTGGTTGAGTTGCCGGGCCACGGTCATCGATTGGGATGGTGAGCCAGCCAGCCAATCCTTTCACTACGATATTGCCGAGCGCAAGCGCGCCGAGCAGGCCGAGCGGCGCCATCGTGAGGAGTTGGAGCGCCTGGTACTCGAACGTACCGATGATTTGGCCCGGGAAAGGGATACGCTCGACAATTATATGAGCCTCGCCAACGCCGTCTTCATGGTGCTCGATCCGCAGGGGCGAATTCGCCTCATCAACCGCCATGCGCTGGAACTGCTTGGCTATAGCGAGGGCGAAGTGATCGGCCGCAACTGGTTCGACATGATGGTTCCGGAGGTGGAGCGGCCACGGCGCGTGGCGATTTTCGAGGCGGGGGTCAGGGGCAAAGGGGACATCAGCGGCGAAGACGCATTCGCCAGGGAATCTCCCGTCATCACGCGTGACGGTGCTGAGCGCCTGTGGTCCTGGCGCAACCGCCTTTTCCGTGACGATTCCGGACAGGTCATGGCTCTGGTCTGCACGGCTGAGGACGTTACCGAGCGGCGACGCTATGAGGCCGAGCTGCAGCAGCTTCGCCGCGTCGAAACCCTTGGCGCCGTCTCGGCCGGGATCGCCCATTCCCTGGGTAACCTGCTGCAACCCATCATGGCGCTGACCGACCTGATAATGAACAACCTCGGCGATGAAGAGCGAAACTGGAAAAGGCTTCAGGCCATGTCCAAGGCAAACAGCAGGGCCAGGACTCTGATCGACAGACTGCTCGCCTTCAGTCGGCGGGACAAGCCGTCATGGCAGGAATTGGACCTCAATGAAATGATGCATCAGGTGTTTTCGCTGTATCGATACTCCTTGCCGAAGCAAATTACCCTCGAGGAGAATCTTTGCGAGACGCCGTGCAAGATATATGCGGACCCGATCCAACTTGAATCGGTGCTGCTCAATCTGGTCAATAACGCGGCGGCGGCGATTGGCGATAACAGTGGCCGCATTGCCGTGACCCTGGACTGTGCCGCCACGGATATTGTCCGTATCAGCATTGAAGACGATGGCCCGGGAATGGCGCCGGAGGTTCATGAGCAGGCCTTTCAGCCCTTCTTCACCACCAAGCAGGCGGGCGAGGGGGCGGGGCTCGGCCTGGCCATGGTCAAGAGCACCGTCGATGAGTATCGCGGCTCGGTGCGAATCGAGAGCGAGCCGGGCAAGGGCACAAGGGTCGCGCTGGTGCTGCCACGCCGGATAACCGCCGCCTCGACATAATACCAAGGTGCGTTGATAATGACTCATTTGATGGCTTGAGGCGGCTTTCCGGGTAGGAGCGGCGCGCCGGGCGCTGCGGGGACATCGTTCAAGCGTCGCGACGCATCCGGAAGGCCGCCTCGGGCCACCGCAGGCCGCGCGCTTTTCGTCGCTGGCGTCGTCGCGGGCCGCTTGACGTGGGGTCGCACGACGGCGCGCCCCGCTCCTAGCCAACGGCGAAAATCGGGCGGTCAAAGGGGTCTTTATCAATGAGCCTTGGTATAAGCCCCAAGCCGTCGCTATGGTGCCGCCGCGAGAAGAACTGATCTTTTTGGGAGCAGGCCACAGTGCGCGCATACGAAATTCAGACCGCTGACGGCATAGATGCCCTTGTGATGTCCGAGCGAGAGAGCCCCGATCCCGGGCCGGGACAGGTGCGGGTGCGGGTGCGGGCGAATTCCGTCAACTATCGCGACCTGATGATCATCGGCGATCCCGTTGCCCGCGGTATCGCCTTTCCGCGGATTCCCAATTCCGACGGTGCCGGCGAGGTGACGGCGGTTGACGATGGCGTCGACGGCATTGCCGTCGGCGACCGCGTCGCGGGGTGTTTCTTTCAGGCCTGGGTCGATGGCGCGATCAGCGCCGCCGCCATGGCCAGCGCCATGGGTGGCGCGGTCGACGGTATGCTGGCCGAGGAGGTCGTGCTGGCGGCGGACGGTGTCGTGGCCATCCCGGATCACCTGACTTTCGAGGAGGCGGCGACGCTGCCCTGTGCGGCGCTGACCGCCTGGCACGCCTTGGTGGAGAAGGGCCGGGTCAAGGCCGGCGAGACGGTTCTGCTGCTCGGCACCGGCGGCGTTTCGATTTTCGCGCTGCAGTTCTGCGCCATGCACGGCGCCCGCGCGATCGTGCTTTCGAGCAGCGACGAGAAGCTGGCGCGGGCACGCGAGATGGGCGCCTGGCAGACCCTGAACTACCGCCAGCATCCCGAATGGCATGGCCCGGTGGCGGAGATGAGCGGC
>CAZVDW010000815.1:0-6245 GCA_964625645.1 uncultured Rhodospirillaceae bacterium | reverse complement strand
GAGCACAACCTTGCCAAGGTTGGGGTCGTGAGTTCAAATCTCATCGCCCGCTCCAATTTCGCAATGACTTGTGGGATAAGAACTTGTGGCGACCAGCCGCGGGGCACCCAGGCGGCGCCTCCGCGTCGAATTTCACCATATTCCTTTCTCAGCAACACCTGATTGCAACCGACATAGGTCATGACACGATAGCCCATTTACGTTTGGTTATCGAGGCGAGGCGGTCAGGGATGGCGACGAGATTGTTCCAGGCTGTGCAGCAGGCCTCGACGATGTCGTCGTGGTCGTCGAGCAGGCGGATCAAGGTGATGTTGGATGGTAGCTTCAGTTTCGGGCTGATGTGCCACCCGGCAGCGTCGATCACCAGCGCGCAATGTGCGCCGGCGGTGACGGCGCGGCTGATCTCCGCGAGGTGCAGCGCCATCGCCTCGGTGTTGGCGTAAGGCATCACCAGGGCGGCAGCGGTGGCGCGCTCGGGGCAGACGGCGGCGAAGATGTAGGCCCATTCATAGCGCGTGTCGCGGGGATCGCGCGGGCTCGCCGCTCAGCCAAGTGGACCAATCTTACGCCGCCATCTGGCCCCTTTCTACTCCGCCGTTGACAATTTGGCCGCGGCCATCGGCGGCGCGATATTGGTTGGCGTCTTATGGATCAACGACATGATGTCCTCCCGCTGCGCTGTCCTAAATGGTGAAGCCCGGCGCTACCGGACTACTGTTCGTGTGCCGACGAGGACTCGACCAGATCGATGTCTGGCGGCTGGATTTTCGCTTCGCTATCAATATCTTTGGGTCTGCGGACCGGGCTCGTCATTGGCGACCCGCAGGAACAGGTCCGTCATGCGCATCGGCGAAGGCACGCCGTCGAGATGGTGGCTTTGATGCCGCGGCAGCGCCTCTCTGTATCTGTGCGTGATCACCGGCTCATACCAAAGGTCGTTGATAATGACCTTTGGCTTTAGCCAAGCGAGGCGACGACGTCGCGAAGGCCGTCCTCCAGGGTCTCAGTGGCGATGACGGCCACCCCGGCCGCGGCACCGCCTGTCATCTCGGCGATGTCGGAGGAACTGGAGAGAAGCGCGAAGCGGGTGTTGGCCATGGCGCTGGTCGCGCGCAGGGCGGCGATAAAGTCGAGGCCGGAGAGGTCGGGAAGGACCACCGACGATATCACCAGACGCGGTGCTTTCTGAATTGCCGCGCGGAAGGCGCTGAAGGGGTCGTCGATGCTGGTCACCGCGCAATTCAAGTCCTCGAGAAAGAACGCCGCCAATTGCGCGATGGCGCCGCTCGGCGAGACCAGCAGAACGCTGGCCCGTGCCCGCGCCACCGTTGGCGCCGGCGGCTGGCGGCGCTGCGGCAAGTCGACGAGAATCGCCGCGATCTCGGCTTCGCCGGGTGGCGGCCACATATCGAGACCCTGGCGCAGGCAATCGAGATAGCCTTGGATATCTTCGAGCTGCCCCTCCGACAGCGCCTCCGCGCCCTCGAGATAGCCTTCCATGTGATGGCAGACTATGCTCACTTGTGGGTATCTGAACGTGCCGCCGAGCCCCTTGAGGCTGTGGATCACGCGCCGCAGCTCGTCGAGGATCGCGCCCGCCGGCGCGTCCTTGCGCTCCCACAAGGCGTCGACCATCCGATCCAGGTTGTCGAGCTTGCCGGCGGCGTCGGCGAGAAATGAGCCGCGCATCTTCTCGACGATGGCGTCGAAGGCGTCGGTGTCGGTGCTCATGACCGCTCCCGCGATGCCGGCCGCCGGCGCACGCAGGCGTCGAGAATGGCCTTGGGAATCTTGCGTAGGGGCAATTGCCGGGTCACCGCGCCGGCCTCGTGGGCGGCGCGCGGCATGCCGTAGATCATGCTCGATGCCTCGTCCTGGCCCAAAGTGAGGGCTCCGGCCGTGCGCATCGCCTTCAGGCCCTCGGCGCCATCATTGCCCATGCCGGTGAGAATGACTCCCACCGCCTTGCGCCCGGCGGCGCGCGCCGTCGATTCGAACAGCACATCGACAGACGGCTTATGACCGCTGACCAAGGGGCCGTCGCGCAACCGGCAGACAAATCCGTCCGGCGTCGCCACCACCACCACGTGGCGGTCGCCGGGGGCGATATAAACCCGGCCGGGCGCAATCACCGCCTTGTCCTCGGCCTCGGTCACGCTTACCGCGCACAGCGAATCGAGGCGCTTGGCGAACTTCTTGGTAAACGCCACCGGCATGTGCTGGACGATGACCATGCCGGGACTGTTCTCCGGCAGGGCTGCGAGGACCCGGCGAACGGCCTCGACGCCGCCGGCCGAGGCGCCCACGACCACTATCCGAGCACTCGGTCGGTAACGCCCGTCCGGAGCGCGTGGGGAGGCTGCTTCCACCGGCCCATCGAGACGCGAGCCGAGATTGGCGCCTGCCGCCATGCAAACCGCGCGCACCACTTCGGCCGCGCCCGCCGGCGACTGGAAGCTCGACTTGGCGATCACCTCCACCGCGCCGATCTCCAACGCCTCCAGCGAGACCGCCGAGCCGCGCTCGGTGAGGTCGGAGACCATAACCACGGGCGTCGGCCGTAAGGCCATGATCTTGTGCAGGAAGCTGAGCCCGTCCATGCCCGGCATCATGACGTCGAGGGTAACCACATCCGGATCCAAGCGCTTTATCAGGCTGCGCGCGTTAAGGGCATCCTCGGCGACGCCGACGACCTCGATGTCGTCGGCCTCGCCAAGGACATGCGCCAGCATTTGCCGCATCAGCGGCGAATCATCGACCACCAATACCCGAATCGGCGTGGTGCGCTGGCCTCGCGCTCTATTGGACATCGGCGCGCATCCTCAAAACAGCTCGACATCGCCCTGGCGCCGGCGCTGGCGCAGGGACTGAAGCAGGCGCGCCTCCTCACGGCCGGTGGCCTCGACCTCGACCGCGGGCAGCTCACGCATGCGTATACGGCCGATGGCCGGGTAATAATGCACCCGCCGAGGGCGCTCGCCGCCCAGATGCTCGGCGGCAATGGCCATGCCCTCGCGCACCAGATAATCGCGGATGAAGGCCGTGTTGCGCTGCCCGATCCTGGCGTGCTGCAGATGGGCCCCGACATCGGCGCCGCCGAACAGCTTGACCTCGAGACGATTGCGCGGACACCCGCTGGCCAGCAACTCGTTGATCAAGACCTCCATCGCGTGGACGCCATAACGCAGCGCCTCGTCGCCCATTTCGCCCTGGTCGCTTGGCGATTCGGGAAGCATGAAATGGTTCATCCCGCCCAGCCCGGACAGCGGGTCGCGCAGGCAGGCGGAGACACAGGAGCCGAGCACGGCGACGAGCACCTCGTCGGGCTTACCGGTGACGTAATAGCCGCCGGGCTGGACGCGGACCTGAGTTATGCCTTGCTTGGTGCGGCTCAGGCGCTGAAACCCCTCGCCGCGAGCCAGCGGCCGCCGCGCCCAGCGCGCCCTTTCCTTGTTCACCGGTCTCATGGCGCCCGCCGATAGGTGTTTTGACCGGCGCGCGCCAGCCTCTCGCCGCCGTCAAGGACGGTCTCGGAATGCCCCAGATACAGCCAGCCCCCCGGCATCAGCAGCGCGCTGAAGCGCTCGAGCAGCCCGGCCGTGGTGGGGGGGTCGAAATAGATCATCACATTGCGGCAAAAAATGGCGTCGAACGGCCCCTTCATCGGCCAGCGCCCGATCAGGTTCAGGCGCTTGACCGTGACCAGGGCGCGCGCCTCCGCCGCCACCTCCCAAGGCGCATCGGGTGATTTGCCGATCCGTCGCAGATAGCGGTTGCGCAGGCCGAAAGGCACGGCGTCGCCGGCTGCGGCCGGATAGCGCGCGGCGTCGGCCACCGCCAACACGTCGGTGTCGAGGTCGGTGGCCAGAATGCGGGCATCCGCCGCGGGCGCGTCGCGCAATCCCTCGCGCAGCATCATGGCCATGGAATAGGCTTCCTCGCCGGTGGCGCAGCCGGCCGACCACAGCCGGATGCGCGGTCGCTTCCCGGACCGGGCCAGGCATTCGGGCAGCACCACATCGCGTAGATGCCTCAAATGCTCGGGCTCGCGGAAGAAGCGCGTCATGTTGGTAGTCAGCGCGTTGACCGCGCGGTCGGCCTCGGTCTCGCCGTCCGGCCGGTCGAGCAGCTCCACATAGTCGGCGAAGCAGTCGAGGCCGAGCGCGCGCAGGCGCCCAGTCAGGCGGGCATAGACCAGATCCATCTTCTTGTCGTTGAGGGCGATGCCACTGCGCGCCTTGAGCAGCACCGCGAGACGGCGAAAGTCGCGCTCGGTAAAGGCGAACTCGCGGCGCTCGTTGGCCGCAGGCAGCCTCTCACCGTCGCTGAGCGGTGTCTGCATCGTCATGGTGCGTTTCCGGGACTCCCTTGGTGCTGCTCAGTGTCGCCGCACTTGCTCAGAATTCCTGCCAGTCCTCGTCGTCGAGCCCGCGCTTGTCCATCATGCGGCCGGAAGCGGCGGTCTCGGTCCTGACGGCGGCTCGGCGGGCCGGTTGGCTCGGCGGCGGAGCCTGGCGCTGGGCGCCGGCATTGCCGTTGCGACCCTTGTCCAGATAATCGACGGTCTGGCCGAGATAGGCCGCCTGTTGCTCCAGGGCGCGGGTGGCGGCGGCGCTCTCCTCGACCAGGGCCGAGTTCTGCTGGGTCATCTCGTCCATGTTCGAGACGGCGGTATTGATTTGCTGCGCGCTATTGGCCTGATCCTTGCTCCCGATGGCGATCTCGGAGACGAGATCGGCGACACTGTTGACCGACTCGGCGATCTCGGACAGCGATGTGTCGGCTTGACCGACCAGCGAGACACCGCTGCGGACATGGCCCTCACTGCTGACAATCAAGCTCTTGATGTCCTTGGCGGCGTCGGAGGAGCGCCGCGCCAGCTTGCCGACCTCGGTGGCGACCACGGCGAAGCCCTTGCCGGCGTCACCCGCGCGTGCCGCCTCGACGGCGGCGTTGAGCGCCAGAAGATTGGTCTGGAAGGCGATCTCGTCGATGACGCCGATGATGTCGGCGATCTGCTTCGATGAGGATTCGATCTCGCCCATGGCGCCGACCGCCGAGGCAACGACATCGCGCCCCTTTTCGGCAACCTCGCGCGCGCCGCTGGCAAGGCTGTTGGCGTCCTCGGCATTGCGGGCGTTCTGCACCGCCGTCGCCGCCACCTGCTGCATCGACGCCGCTGTCTCCTCGATATTCGAGGCTTGCTGCTCCGAGCGACGCGACAAGTCCGAGCTGCCGTTGGAGATCTCTCTGGAAGCGCTCATCACCTCGGCGGATGCCTCGGTGAGAGTGCCGGTGATCTCATTGAGGTCCTGGGCGTTCTGGCGGAAGACGGTCATCGCATCGGCCATCTCGCCGATCTCGTCTCCGCGCCCCTGCGCCGGAATGCTCACGCGGTGATTGCCGGTGGCCAGCTCGCGCATGGCCTCGCCCATCTCACGCAATGGCCGCAACAGACGAAGCTGGGTGAACCAGATCAGGGCGAGAATTATCGCGCCCAGGATCAGACCGGTGATGATGGCATTATTGCGCGTGGTGGCAATGATCTCACCTGCATGTCGGTTGATGATTTCGGCCTCGTGGCCACTGGCGCGCACGAACTCGTCGCGCAGCGCACGAATGGCCTCGAACGCCGGCGTGTCGTTGACTTTCACCGCCTGATCGACGTCCAGCGGCGACTGCCCGCGCGCTACCATGCGCTCGGCATCGGCGAGCCGTGCCTCGTAGTCCGCGATCACCCGCGAGATCGCGGCCAACGCCGCATCCTCGCTCGCCGAAGTGCCCTTGGCGCGGTAGACGCCGATGGCGCGATTGACCTCGGCGACCGCCGCGCGCGTCCGTTCCGCATAATCGGGGCTCTGACGCAGGACATAATTCTTGAAGTGGTGGATGAGACCGCCGTAACCGACCCTGTCCTTGATCTCGATAAGGGCGAGGCCTTTTTCGAGCGAGCCCGACGCATAGCGATGCCAAGCCGCATCCAGCTTGTTGGCATCGCCGATGGTCATGATGGCGCCGCCGACGATGAGCGCGGTGGCCACCACTAGCCCCGCCGACAGCACTACGCCGAGTGTGGCAAGTCGCAAGTTCACCATTCTATTTCCCCAACCATTCTTCGCTCGTTCCGGTTCCGTGTCTCAGGTCTCGTTATGGGTGGTGACATCGAGCAGCGTCGCAATATCGAACAGATGCTCGACATCGATCAGCGCCACCAGCCGTTCGCCGACCGCGGCCAGCCCGAACAG
>CAZVDW010000814.1:0-1952 GCA_964625645.1 uncultured Rhodospirillaceae bacterium | reverse complement strand
ATCGGCGAGATCGAGACCGCTTCCCAATAGGTGTCGCCGTCTTTCCTGCGGTTGATGACCTCGCCGCGCCACTCCTCGCGGGCCAGCACGGTCGACCACATCTCCTCATACAGGCTTGCCGGCATCAAGCCTGACTTGATCAAATTCACGGGCTGCCCGATCGCTTCCTCGGACGTGTACCCCGAAACTTCGGTGAACTTGGGATTGACGTATTGCATGATGCCGTCGGTGTCCGTGACGATGACAGAGACCGGGCTTTGCTCGATTGCCGTCGACAGGCGCCTGAGATCGAGCTCGGCCCGCTCGCGCTCGGCGATTTCGGATTCGAGGCTCTCGACCGCGTGTGCCAGATCGGCGGTGCGGTCAAGGACCTTGCGCTCCAGTCCGTCATGAGCTGTCCGTAAGGCGTGCTCAGCCCTATGACGCTGGGCTATCTCGCTCTCCAGGTTGGCGTTCTTGCTGCGGATACGCTCCTCGCCTTCCGTGAGGCCGGCATATTGCCGTTTGAGGGTGCCGTCGGCGCGATGCACGATGGCGAAGAGCGCGCCATAAATCAGCCCGAATACGACAAACGAGGCCACCACCAACTCGGTGAATTCGATTCGTAGCACCGTCATCATCGCCGTCACGTCGGTATAGAGCTCGAAGACGGCCGCGATGTCGCCACCGCCGAAGCGCAAGGGAATGTAGGTCTCGACGATATCGCGGTCGTGGATGGCACCGAAAAAGGTCTGGAAGGTGGCGCGATGCGACAACTTGCTCACCGACTCGCCGCGCACCGCGGCGGCGGCAAATCCGGATTCGTCGCTGTTGTTTTCGCCGACTTGGGCAGCCTCGGAGGAATAGATGGCAAGTCCGTCGAGGTCGTAGAGCTTCACCTTGAGAACCGGCAGGCCCACCACCAGCCCCCGGATGGCATGGTCGAGCACCATTATGCGCGCCGTGCCGTCGGCGCCTGATACCTCGGCCGCCGTCAGTGCGTCTTCCAATTCCCGGTGAAAGGCATTCGCAAACAGGCGTGCCGTGCCGATGTTCTGGCGCTCGCCGGCCGATACCAACTGCCCTATCTCATGCAGATAGAAGCCGCCCGAGAGCAACAAAATGCCAACAGCCATGACCGCGCCGGCAGCTATGGAAAAATAGCGCCGAAGCGGAAACATCCGCCGCTCATCGGTCATGAGCGCTCGCCCCCCAGTCGTCCCGGCCAAAATCGTCGCCGGTTCGTGCATGCGAGCGCACCAGCCAAGCTTCCCCGGACGATGCCCGCAACTCCGGGCGGAACGTAGCATGATGCGCCTTTCACGCCTAATTCGAGCATAATACCAAGGCTCGATGGCAAACATGTCTTGCCCGAGCGCCCTGAAGAACCATGTTTCGGAGCCTCACAACGGGTCTTCGGCGATCTGCCGCCTAAGGCTCGCCCGCCTTTGGCGGCAGGATGGGGTCGGGGCGGTCGTAGAAGCTGAATTCGGACTGGTCCTCGGACTCGCCGGGCTTTTTCGGCTTGCGGTCGGTGACGCCGACCTGGCGCGTGCCCTGGACGATCCTGATGACCGCTTCGTGCATCTCGCGGTGGGTGCTGCGGTCGTAAGGCAGCTTGTAGGCGCGCGGCATCTGCTCCGCCCCGACGCGGGTGTCGAACACTGCCAGATTGTAGATATCGGCCTCGGAAACCGTGCCCTCGCCCGGCAGGGTCATGGCCCAGACATAGATGGCGCCCGGCGTGCGCATGACCTCGTCCGGCTCCTGCACCGTGGCGAAAAGCAGCTCGAAGCGATCGGGCAGGTCCTGCTCCGTCGGCCAGCCGAGCAGATTGCGCACCGACACCCAGGAGATGAAAAAGAAGGCGAAGGTGACGGTGATGGCGGTGGCCCGGATCCACCAGCGCTGACGGTTCCAGATGGCGATGGTGAGCAACAGCGTCGCCACCACCACATAGGCCCCGACCAGCT
>CAZVDW010000813.1:0-2835 GCA_964625645.1 uncultured Rhodospirillaceae bacterium | reverse complement strand
TTCGGAGCGTCGTGGAAAACGCGGCCGATGCCGTGGCCGCAGAAATCGCGCACCACCGAGCAGCGCTGGCTTTCGGCGTGGCTCTGGATGGCATGGCCGACATCGCCGAGGGTGGCGCCGGGACGCACGGCGGCAATGCCCTGCATCATCGCTTCATGGGTCACGGCGGTCAGGCGCGCGGCCTTGCGCGGCACCTCGCCGAGCCAGAACATGCGGCTGGTGTCGCCATGCCAGCCATCGAGAATGACGGTGATGTCGATATTGACGATATCGCCCCTGGTCAGCTTCTTGTTGTCGTCGGGAATGCCGTGACAGACGACGTGGTTGATCGAGGTGCAGATGGATTTGGGGAAGCCACGGTAATTCAACGGCGCCGAGATCGCGCCGTGGGCGACGGTAAAATCGTGGCAGAGGGTGTCGAGCGCGCCGGTGGTCACGCCGGGCACGACGTGGGGGGTGATGAAATCGAGCACCTCGGCGGCCAGCCGGCCGGCCTTGCGCATGCCCTCGAAGGCCTCCTCGCCGTGGATGCGGATGGTGCGCCCGTCATCGCCGCGCGCAACCTCGCGCGGCGGCGTGCTGGCCCCCAAGCGGGCTATGGCCGACGTCGCTTTCTTCATGGTCTCCACACTATGCTCTCAGTTCAACTCGGCAACCGTACCGGCAGAGGCCGGTCGACGACGATCTCCTC
Source organism: uncultured Rhodospirillaceae bacterium (assembly GCA_964625645.1). GTDB lineage: Bacteria > Pseudomonadota > Alphaproteobacteria > UBA7887 > UBA7887 > UBA7887. Next base: position 2,144 of record CAZVDW010000813.1, on the reverse strand, counting down.
GGTGCTGAGGCGGCAAGCATAGCACAGCGTCTCCACACCGCGCGCCACGCCTTTGGCGAGGGCGGCCTCGTAGGCCGGATCGATATCGCCGGCCACCGCGAACACGTCGCAGTCCTCTCGCTGCACCAGATAGACCATCACCGCGCGATGGCCAGCCTCGACCATGTCGCCGAGCTCTTCCAGGTGCTTGGCGCCGCGCTTGGTCACGGCGTCGGGGAACTCGGCCGGCTCACCTCGTTTGAGATGGACGTTCTTGACCTCGACATAGCAGGCCGGGCGGGCGTCGTCCTCGAGCAGCATGTCGATGCGGGAATTCTTGCCGTAGCGGACTTCGCGGCGCAGCCTCGCATAGCCGGCGAGCTCAGGCATGGCGCCGGCCTCGATGGCCTCGCTGACGATGGCGTTCGGCCAGGCGGTGTTGATGCCCACGAGGCGGCCATCGATTTGCGCCAGCTCCCACGACCAGCGCAGCTTGCGCTCAGGATTGCGGGCCGGCGACAGCCAGGCTTCGAGCCCGGGCTCGGCAAGCCCGGTCATGGCGCCGGGATTGGCGCAATGGGCGGTGATCTCGCTGCCGTCGTCAAGGCGCATATCGGCCAGGAAGCGCTTGTAGCGCTTGACCAACGTGGCGCGTATCAGGGGATCGGGGAATCGCATCGCGCGACCATAGGGGGCACCGCGGCCGGCCTCAACCGGCTTGGGTGCGGGCCATCTCTCCGCTATGCTGCGCTGCAAGAAGGAGAAGCGCCATGCCCAACGATGTCGTCCCCCAACCCAGCGCCTGCGTGCTCATTATCGGCAACGAGATTCTGTCCGGGCGCACGGCCGACGTGAACCTCGTGCATATCGCGCAGCGGCTCACCGATTGCGGCATCAAGCTCGCCGAGGCGCGGGTGATTCCCGACATCGAGGACGAGATCGTGGCCGCCGTGAACGCCTGCCGGGCGCGCTACGACTACATCTTCACCACCGGCGGCATCGGGCCGACCCACGACGACATCACCGCCGCATGCATCGCCAAGGCCTTCGGCGTGGAATTGGAGCAGAACCCGGCGGCCCTGGCGATCCTCGAAGCGCAGTATCGCGAGCGCAACATCGAGCTCAACGAGGCCCGCAAGCGCATGGCCAACACGCCGGCGGGCTCCGAGCTGGTGCACAACAAGATCTCCGGCGCGCCGGGTTTTCGCACCGGCAATGTCTTCGTGCTCGCCGGCGTGCCGCAGATCATGCAGGCGATGCTGGAGGCGGCGCTGGAGACCATCAGCGGCGGCACGCCGACACGCTCGCGCACCGTGGTCGCCTATCTCTCGGAAGGCGCACTCGCCGGCCCGCTAAAAGCCTTGCAGGCCGACTATTCGGACATTGATATGGGCAGCTACCCCTTCTACCGCGTCGGCCGCTTCGGCTCGAACCTGGTATTACGCGGCGCCGACACCGACAGGCTCGAAGAGGCCGTCGGGCGGCTGATGACGGTGATCGACGATCTCGGCGGCGAGCCGGTCCTCGAGGACTAGCCCGCCCAAGCCCGCTTGGTGGAATTGGTAGACACACGGGACTTAAAATCCCGAGGCCGTAAAGGCCGTCCCGGTTCGAGTCCGGGAGCGGGCACCACTTAATTTCAGTAGGTTAGCAGAATTTGGTGTTGCGGCTCGGCAGCGGAGATCGGCGGCGCCTGTGTAGTTTTGGTGTAATCGTGTCAGGAAGCGCGGCCCTTCGCGGGGGCCTCCTGTTCCTGTTCGGTTCCCATCTCTTCCATGCGATCGAGGGCTTGGTCGACGAGCTGATCGGAAGGGTGCGTGTAGCGCAATACCATCTGAATGCTCTTGTGGCCTGAGAACTTCTTGACGGTCGCGATATCGCCCGGCGCCGCTTCCGCGATGCGGGTTATCGCGGTGTGCCTCAGCACATGCGGGACGACGCGGATGGGATCCAGGCCGGCACGCTTCACGCAGCGCTTGAAGGCTCTGTCGAGGTTCCGGATGTGGCCTGACTTGGTCCTGGTATGCGCATTCCGATGAAAACGGCCACCGATTCCGACGGAAAGCGGCCACCTGTTCCGATCCAAAGCGGCCACTTTGTCCGCTGGTCGAATTGGGCGTCGTGATCGTCGCCGTTGGGTGAGTCTTTGATGTCATTTTCGTTCC
>CAZVDW010000812.1:0-6024 GCA_964625645.1 uncultured Rhodospirillaceae bacterium | reverse complement strand
TCGCAACGCCCGGCTCGACTTCGGGCGCATGACCTTGAGCGTCGTCGCGCTCGAGGTGGATACGGGAGCCGGCAGGCTCACCGGCTTCGGCTATAGCGCCGTCGGCCGCTACGCCCAGGGCGAGATCCTGCGCAGCCGCTTTTTCCCGCGGGTGCTGGAGGCGGCGCCCGACAGCCTGCTCGACGATGCCGGCTCTCTCGACCCGGTGCGGGTCTGGGACGCCGCCATGCGCAATGAAAAGCCGGGCGGCCACGGCGACCGCGCGGTGGCGCTGTCGGCGCTCGACGTGGCGGTCTGGGACGTGCTGGCGAAGCACAGCCAGGTGCCGCTCTGGCGGCTGTTCGCCGACCGCCACAATGGCGGCGCCAGCGACGCGACCGTCGCGGTCTATCCCGGCGGCGGTTACTACGCCGAGGGCAAGGGCCTCGACGGGCTCGCCGACGAGATGCGCGGCTATCTCGACCAGGGCTATCGCACCGTGAAGATGAAGATCGGCGGCGCCTCCCTGGCCGAGGACCTGGCGCGCATCGAGACCGTGCTCAAGGTGGTCGGCGGCGGCGACAAGCTCGCCGTCGATGCCAACGCCATCTTCGATCTGGAAGCCGCCATCGCCACCGGCGAGGCGATCGCGCCCTATGATTTGATGTGGTACGAGGAGCCCGGCGACCCGCTCGATTACGACCTCCATGCCCGCCTCGCCGAGCACTATGAGGGCGCGCTGGCGACCGGCGAATGCCTGATGTCGCTGGTCGATGCGCGCAACCTCGCGCGCCACGCGGGCCTGCGCCCGGAGCGCGACTGGATCCAGCTCGACCCGGCACTGTGCTACGGCCCCACCGAATATATCCGCGTGGTCGAGGACCTGGAGGGCATGGGCTGGTCGCGGCGGCGCCACGTGCCCCATGGCGGCCACCAGCTCGGACTCAATCTGGCGGCCGGGCTGCAGCTGGGGGGCTGCGAGTCCTATCCCAGCGTCTTCCAGCCCTTCGGCGGCTTTGCCGACGACATCCCCATCGAAGAGGGCCGCGTGCGCCTGCCCGACGTCCCCGGCATCGGCATCGAGGCCAAGGCCGGCCTGCACGAGGCCATGCGCGAGCTAGTGGGCCAAATCTGACATCTGGTACCCATAGGACGGCCGTCCTTCGGGCCGCCTCTGACGCCGCCTCGCGTCGTCAGGCACGCTTGCCGATGGACCGGCATCGCCGGCACGCACCTTTCTAGCGAGGCAACGCCAGAGGCGATCCTATGGGCACCAGATGTCAGATTTGGACCACTACTCGGTGGGGCTGGGGCGTAGGCGCGCCTCGAAGCTGCCTTCGATGGTCTTCTGGTCACTCTCGTCGGCTGGCTCGCCGAGACTGTCGAGGCGGCTCAGCGTGGCCGAGAAAGTGCCGCGCAAGGTCAGCGCCTCGCCGTCGCGCGTCACCGTCTCGACCGTGACCGTGGGTGCGTCGTCGGTGTAGTGGGGAAAGAAGCCGTCGGGGAAATAGCTGACGACCCCGTAGCTGATGTCCGAGGTCAGCGCCTCGTCCGTGCCTTCGAGGGCGAACTCGATGACCACGACATTGGCGAAGGGCGAGCCGTCGGGGCCGTCGCGGCCGAACAGCGAGACCATGGTGAAAGCCTCGCCATAGGCATGGTAGCTGCCGTCCGGCGCGTCCGCATCGTCGAGCGAGACCCATTGCCGCGCCTCGCCGGCAAGCGTGGCGCTGACGGTTCCGGTAATCTCCGCCGCCTGCGCAGCGCCCGCCACCAGGGCCAGCGCCGCGAGTCGCGCCGCCATGGCGGTCACTGGTTGCGCTGCATCTGTTCCATTTGCTCGCGCATCTGCTCCTGCATCTGGCGCATCTGCTCCATCTGCTCGGGCGTCAGGATGTCTTCCATATCGGGCATCTCGGCGCCCGCCGGCATGTTCTCCATATGACCGCCTGCGCCACCGCCGCCACCGCCGGGCATGCTGCCCGGCATCTGCATGACGGAGGTTCCCGGCGGCAGCTCGAACAAAGACGGATCCTGCGGGCCCCGTTGCAGACTGTTCAGCGTGATCGAGACCGGCCCGCCGAAGTCGGGGCCCGAGGCCTGACCCTCCATACGCATCATGATGCCGTCGCCCGTGATCCAGGCATGGCCGTCGAAGCTGCCGTTGGCATCGCCGCCCTGCATGCGATACTTGGTGGTGTCTTCGCCGAGCACGGTCTCGCCGCCGACCGCGACCGGATTGTAGGCATCCATGTGATCGCCGGGCATGCGGCTGTCGTCGAGCGGCATTTCCATGGCCTGGCCCATTTGCGGCATCAGCATGTAGATGACGCCAAGATCGGGACGCTTGATCATGGTCTGGGCGCTACCCTGCATGACCATCTCGCGGCGCTCCAGCGGGCCGGCGGCATTGACTCGGAAGGGCATGTCCGGCTGGCCGCCCATGCGCATGATGCCGGCGCCGGAATAGCTGGCGGTCGGTGGCGGCACGCTGTCGCCTTGCGCGGCGCCGGCCGTGATCATCAAGACCGCAACGAGGGTTGCAGCAGCGATATATTGGCGTCTCATGGCCCGCACTCCTGTCTGAATATCCAATCAGCCTACCAAACCGCGCGCCCGACAACAATTTTCCCGGGACACCGGCAATTGGTCGACCGCCGCAGCCATGGTACGATTGCCGGTGCTGTTCGAGCGGGGCAAAGTACAATGGACTTGGGCTCGTCACCATATCGCAACGGCTTCGCCATGGTCGCGTTGGCGCTGTTCTGCGCTTTCGCGCTGCCGGCCAGCGCTCAGGTGCCATCCGCAGCGCTGCAAAAATGTCGCGGCGATTGGCTTGCCAATTTCGACGTCGGAATGGAGTCATTCGGCGGCACCGGCGCTGATGCGGACATAGCGATCGAGGCCGCGCTCGCCGACGCCGCCGCATTCTATTCCGGTGCCGGATTTTATGCGCCGGTTCTGCAATGTTTCGACGATCCGGAGAGCCGCGAGACACGCTACGCCATGCACTATGCAACCGGCATGGGCGAAGACCTTGGAGACTACGAGCCGACGCGTTGCGGTAGCGGCAGCGCCGCGGCACGCCTCAACATACTCGAGATACCGAAACATTACGGCCTGATGATCTCAGGCGCCACTGCGAACGCAGCCCAGATCGGCACGCCGCCGCACGAGCTGTTTCATGGCGTACAGTCGAGTTACGACATGTTCTCCATGTGCCCCAAGGATTGGGTTTGGGAGGGCCTGGCCGAGGCACTGGCATATATTTGGCTGCAAAACTATGGCCCGCGCAATCAGCAGTTCAAGATCAATATGGCGCGGGGGATCCGCTATATCGATTATCCTCTTCATATGCCCTATACGCCCGTTACGAAAGACGGTGAGGATAACGCCCACGCCTACGGCACCTCTCTGTTCTGGGAATATCTCACCCGCGAGCCGAAGCTGGCGATCGGCGACGAGACCATAGCGCTGGGCCTGTCGCGGCGCTTCGACCCGGCCTTGCTTGAGCGCTTCATGGACATGCGCGGCAACGACCCGAAAACCTATCAGGACTTTGCCGGCGCCACCGCGCCGCCTGGCGATTGGGAGCTGCGATGGCTCGACAAGATGCTGGCGGATCTTTTCAACGCGCGCCTCAAGCGGGGGCAGGTCGAGGGCGGCGTTTACGTGGTCTATCCCAAGTTCGCCGCCTGGCTGGTGAATTCCGTCAAGCCGGACCAACTCAAGAAGTTTTTCAAGAGTAGTTGCGAACCTGTCACGCTGAGCGAGGAACAGCCGGTATCCCGTAGTGTCGCGGTGCGTGCCGTCGCCTCAGCCTGTTTCGCGGTTTCCTTTCCCGACAATAGCGCCAACAAGGCCTTCATGGTGACGACCCGAGGCGCGGTGGCAACGACCACGCCGCTGCACCTCGGTGCCAATGGCGACGTGATCCCTGCCAGTCGCCACGACGACAGCCGCAAGAGCTGGCTGGTGCTGCCGCCGCCCGACCAAGAGACCGTCTATCTGGTGCTGTCGAATGTGAGCCCGGTGGCGGTGGGCAGCGAGGACCTGTCCGTCAGTCTGTCGTTTCAATATGCCCATAAGGGCGAGGCGAGCGGGCCATGAGCCGGCGGGCGAAACTTGGCTGGCTGGCGCTGCTGTTCGCGGCGATGGTTGCCACGGGCACTGCCGGGGCGGGCGAGATCACGGCGGTCTCGGTCAGGGTCGACGACCGCCAGACCGTGATCTCTGTCGAGACCGGGCCGCCGCTCAACCAGATCATGAGCGAGATCGGCGATCCCGCGGCGGCGCTGCGGATGATGGCCGAGATCGAGCAGATGGCCGAGACCAGCCAGTCCGTGAGCATGTTTCTGCCGCCGATCGACTATGGCGCCGAGGGCGGTTTCGGCGGGGTTCGTATCAGCGGCCGCGGCGGCACCTCCTTCGATCCGCAGCATTTCCTGGAAACCGGCAAAGAGCGATACACCGGCTCCGTGACCATTATGGAATTCACCGAGGAGGTCCTGGCCGGCAGCTACTTCGGTAAGCTGTACATCGCCGAGCATGTCGAGGGCCAGGCCCGCCCCAAGGTGCGCAAGGTCGGCGAGGCCTCTGGCTGGTTCCGCATGGCGATGCCGATCATTGCCGATTCGCGCTTCGATCGCGAGCTGCCGGATGCAGAGGCCGGACGTGCCGAGGCCCTGGCGCTGTGGGATTTGATGCGTACAGCCGGGCTCGGCATACAGGACATGGACCGCCTGGATGAGATGCAGAGCCTGGCGCGCGAGATGGAGGAGGAGCTGGGCGCACGAGAAGATGCGGCGCCGCTGCCGGGCACGGCCACGGACGCTGAGCTGATGCAGGCGCCATGCCTCTGCGAGTGCGAATATCTTGCCATGCTCGGCGCAGCCTCGCCGTGCCATGCCCAGTGCCGGGCCGAGGGCCTGACTTGTCAGGCACGCGCGCCGCCCGGTGGCGATGCCGAGCTCGAGGCGATCATCGCCGAGCTCGGCACGCTGGGCTATCCGCCCGATGCCACCGCGATGATTCGCGAGATGCTTGCCGATGTGCCCGCCGATCAGCGGCAAATGATGCTCGACATGTACAGGCAATCGGCGCCGGCCTTGCAGAAATAGCCAGGCCTTTGGCCAGCGTGTAGCATCGCCGCCGGATTCGGGATGGCGAGGACTCTCATGACAGCAGACGGAACGGTTCGGCTTGCCGTGGATATCGGCGGCACCTTTACCGATGTGGCGCTGGAGCGCGGCGGCGAAGTTGTCGCGCGCAAGGTGGCGACGACGCCGGCGGCGCCCGAGGATGGCGTCATGGACGGGCTGGCGGCGGTGCTCGCGGCCGGCGATGTGGCGCCGCGCGAGGTAGGTCTGGTGCTGCACGGCACCACGCTCGCCACCAATGCCATCATCGAGCGCAAGGGCGCGCGCACGGCGCTGATCGTTAGCGAGGGCTTTCGCGATTCCGTCGAGATGGCCTACGAGAACCGCTTCCAGCAATACGACATCAACGTCGAGAAGCCGGCGCCGCTGGTGCCGCGCCATCTGCGCTGGCCGGTGCGCGAGCGCATGAGCGCGAAGGGCCTGCCGGTGACCGCCCTCGACGAAGCCAGCGTCGCCGCGCTGAGCCCGGAGATCGCCAGCCACGGTATCGAGAGCATCGCCGTCGGCCTCTTGCACGCTTATGCCAACGATACCCACGAGCGCCGCGTCGGCGAATTGCTGCGCGCCGCGCACCCGGATATTTCGGTCACCCTGTCGTCCGAGGTCTGTCCGGAGATCCGCGAATATGAGCGCCTGTCGACGGCCTGCGCCAATGCCTATGTGCAGCCGACCATGGCGCGCTATCTCGGCGCCCTGGCCGAGCGGCTCAGCGGCCACGGCCTGGCCTGTCCGCTGCTCATGATGATGTCGTCGGGCGGCCTGACGACGCTCGAGACGGCGATGCGCTTTCCCGTCCGCCTCGTCGAATCCGGCCCCGCCGGTGGCGCCATCCTGGCCAGCCGCCTCGCCGCCGAGCGCGGCCTCGACCGACTGCTGTCCATCGACA